>JBFWYF010000722.1:0-4356 GCA_050186685.1 Pirellulaceae bacterium | reverse complement strand
CCCCCCACGCGCACCCCCACTCACCCGACACCCCCCACACCCGCTCCTCCCGCGCGCCTGTAGCGGAAGTCGCCAGACTTCCATCGCTGCGTTCTCCGGTGACGAAGCTAATTCGGAAGTCTTCCGCCGACGCTGTGGCGTCGTCTGGCGACTACCGCTACTAGGGCGACTCCCGCGCGCCTGTAGCGGAAGTCGCCAGACTTCCGACTCAGCGTTCTCGTTGCGACCACGTGGGACGCGGGGTCGTATAGAGTACGCGCCGACGGGTCAGCGGATGCGTCAGCTCCAATGACAGGGCGTGAAGGCACAGCGGCGGATCGTCGGGTGTGCGCGTCATCGCCGTGCCGACCTGGTGGTGGCCGAGATAAAACGGATCGCCCACAATCGGCAGGCCCAGCGACCAGAGGTGAGCGCGAATCTGATTAGTCCGGCCGGTGAGAGGTCGGACTTCGAGCAACGTCGTGCCGTCGCCGCCATCGGCCAGAATGCGGAAGTGCGTGCTCGCCGGCGATCCGGCGGGATCGGGTAACCGCAACCCCGCATCGACTGGCAGCGATGCGACCGGTGCGTGGCACTCAAATCGGGGCTCCGGGGGCACACCGCGGACGAGCGCCCAATAAACTTTCGAGACTTGGCCGAGCTGAAACTGGGGCTGCAACAGGGCGGCAAACCGCCGCGATTTGGCCAGCACGACGACTCCACTGGTGTCCGCATCCAGCCGATGGGCGGGGCGCAGTCGCAGCGGTGCGTAGGCTTGGTGCAGGAGGTAGCTGAGTGTATTGCGATGGAATCGCCCGCACGGATGCATGGGTAGCGGTGCCGGCTTGTGGACGACGACCAGTGCTTCATCCTCGTGCAGGATCTCAATATCCGCACGGACAGCGGGTTCCACGGTGGCCGGCATGGCGTGCAGCAGCCGTTCGCCAGCCCGAACGACACGGCCGGGTTGGACCGCCTCGCCGCGGCAGATGAGCCGGCCTGCCGCGCAGACTGCCCGCCACTGGTCTGAGGTCAGATGGGTCGGCAGCGCCGCGAGAAACGCGAGCAGTTCCATGCCATCGCACCGCGCCGGAACGCTAAGCGGGCGGACATTGTCGTACGGGACACTGCCGGGTAACGGGTTCGCCGCCCGGCGAACCGCGGCCTCACGTTCGGCAAGCTGCTCGGCCTCGCGATCCGCTCGGTCCGCGTGACAGTGCGGACACGATTGTCCGAGCACGTAGTGAGGAGAAACGAGGTCGGTGGCGGATAGCAGCGCCTGGCAGGCAAAGCACTGGCGCCATCCTCCTTCCTGCAGCCGGGGGTCCAGCGTCACGCGTTGGTCGAATACGAAGCATTCGCCGTGGAAGTGTTGGCCACCACATTCCTCAAAGTACTTCAAGATCCCTCCTTCCAGTTGATACACATCCGCAAAGCCGCTCCGCTCGAGATAGGGAGCCGCTTTCTCGCAACGGATTCCGCCCGTACAGAACGTGACGATCGGCGCGGCCGGCAACTTGCCGCGCAGACGTTCGACAGCAGCGGGAAAGTGGCGAAAATCCTCGATCCCGATCGCCTTCGCTTGGTGAAACGTGCCCGCCTCCACTTCGAAGTCGTTGCGGACGTCCAGCAATACGACAGGGCGTCCTTCATCCAGCCATCGCTTCAGCTCCCCGGCCGGCAGCCGTCGGGATGTATACCGTCGTGGATCAATCCCTGGGACGCCAAACGCAATGATCTCGCGCTTGATCTTGACGAGCATTCGATGAAATGGCTGTGACCGACTGTAGCTCTCCTTGGCTTCGAGGTCGGCGAGGGCGGGGATCTGGCGAAGTCGACTCAACAGCGCATCCACAGCGGACCGCGTGCCGGCGACAAACAGATTGATGCCCTCTTCGCTGAGCAGGATCGTGCCTCGCAACTCCAGCCGCTGGCACAGCGATTTCAGTTCCGACCGCAGCTCGCGCAGATCCGTCAAATCGCCGAAGCGATAGGCGGCGATATTCACAACCGGCGTCATCTCCACTCCGTATCACTGAGGCCGCGCGGCCGGCCAACCTGCCTTCAACTGCTCGGCCAACTGGGCCACTAGAGCCTGCTGGTCTGCTCGTCCCGCGATGTTCTCGTTCTCGGCGGGATCCGTTTCGTGGTCGTACAACTCATGCTGCAGGGGCTCCCCCGTTCGCCGATGGCGCCATTCGACGAAACGATACCGGTCTGTCCGCATGGCATATCCCATCAACGGCTGGCCATCATGCGAGCGGGGATATTGGCTGAACGCCGCCGCTTTCCACGTCCGTGCCGGATCGTCCAGCAGCGGCTTCATACTGGTACCCTCCAGATGCGCCGGCAGCGGCAGTCCGGCCAGCTCGCACAGGGTCGGATATATATCCACAAACTCGACGAGAGCCTTCGTAGTTTGCCCCTTGCCCCGCATGCCGGGGGCCGCAATCAACAGGGGCGCATTCGTGTCGTTTTCCATATTGCTATGTTTGCACCAGCTCGCGTGCTCACCCAGCTTCCACCCGTGATCACCCCACAACACGATGATCGTATTCTCGCTCAGTCCGAGACGGTCGAGCTCCGCCACCACGCGGCCCACGTTTGCATCGGTATAGCTGGTCGCGGCGCGGTAGGCGTGGATCAGGCGCCGGGCCATGTCGTCGGAAAGCGGTCCCGTGGCGGGCACACCGTAATAGTTCCGCAGCTCGCCGAAGTCCGTGACCGTGTAGGGAAACGAATGATGCGGGCGGAACGGATTGGCAGCCAGCCGCAGTTGAGCCGGATCGTAGAGGTCCCAATACTGCTTCGGCGCATTAAAGGGAAGATGGGGCTTCAGGAATCCGACCGCGAGAAAGAACGGCTGGTCCTTGGTTTTCAGTTCCTGCAGCTTCGCGATCGCCATATCGGCCAGGGTGCCGTCGTGGTAAGCGTTGTCGGGCACATCCGCCATTTCGAACGGTTCGCCCCGTTTGCCGTTTGCCCGGGCGTTTTGCTTTTTCTTCTGCGCGTACTTGCTCTTGGCGGCCGCGGCCGCTGCTCCTTCGGCAACGCGCCTCTTGTTCTCCGGCAGTACGTATCCTTCCCCGGTGCCGTTGCGGTGAGGTTCGCTCCAGCTGAGCGCATCGTCGTACCCGCCGTGATAGATCTTGCCCATTCCCACGGAGTAATAACCGGCATTCCGAAAGTGCTGTGGCAAGGCCACCACGTCCGGCACCGTATCGCGGAAATGGGTCACCAGGTCGTAGACCTTGGTCGAGTCCGGTCGTAGGCCGGTGAGCAGGCTGGTGCGGGACGGCGAGCAGACGGCCTGCTGGCAATAGGCTCGACGAAACACCAGCCCGCGGCGCGCGAGTGCGTCGAGGTGCGGCGTCTTCGCCTCCGGATGGCCATAGCAACCGATATCGGGCCGCAGGTCATCGACCGCGAAGAACAGCACATTGGGCCGCCGCGGCTCGGCTGCCCGGGACTCGTATCCCAGCCAGTCCAGGCTGACTCCAACGACCAGCATCGCACTGCACAGCGCCGCTCGTAACATGGTGTCGTGCTCCGTAAGTAGTCCGCCGAGTGTGATCCGCCGAGCGTAGTCCGCCGGGACCCGGCGGCGTCTTTCCCGCGGCAGAATATAGCAGATTGTCGCCGAGCGCGGATTCGAGAGCCGCTCGCCATTCATAAAGTCTTCACTCGGCCATCATGGGGGGTTCGCACCGTCCCGATATCCATGGTCCCGACGGAGAGTGACCCGGACGGCGAGGGGAACTGTCCGCCTTGGTTTTCGAGTCGGTGCCGCCTGTACAGGGTCGCACATCGCGGACCCGGGAGGAGTCGATGGCAAGGATCGTCTGCAGCTTATCGGGGGAGGGGCGAGGGCATGCGACCCGCATAGCGGCACTCGTTGAGCATTTACGCCGCGAACACGACATCGTCCTGCTCGCGTCGCATGTGGCTTACGACCTGTTGGCCCCGATCTACCGCGGGATGGGGCGAGTCACCCTCCGTCGCATACCTGGACTGAAGTTCCATTATGCGGGCAATCGCCTGAGTTACACGCGGAGCGCCGCCGCCGCAGTCCCCTTTCTATTCCGGTTGACTCAACATGTTCAATATGTAGAGCAGCTACTCCGTGAAGAAAGGCCGGATCTGGCAATCTGCGACTTTGAGCCGCTGCTGCCTCGGTGTGCGCGGCGTTGCGGCATTCCGCTGGTCAGTTTTGATCACCAGCATTTCCTGCTCGTCAGCGACTTATCCGACCTGCCTTGGTCGCTGCGGTGGAAGGCATGGTTGTTGCGCCCCTCCATCCGACTGTGCTACGGAGGGGCTCACCGCATGATTGTGTCGTCATTCTATTTTCCGCCGAAGCGGCGCAGATATCGTGAC
>JBFWYF010000721.1:0-4360 GCA_050186685.1 Pirellulaceae bacterium | reverse complement strand
AGGCCGCCTTAACCTACGTCAGCTGCTGGAACGCCAACGAGGGGCTCCTGACCAACCTCGTGCAGGAGGGCGACTTGCTGATCTCCGACGAGTTGAACCACGCCAGCATCATCGACGCGGGACGGCTCGCGAAGCAGGCGGTACGCAAGGTGTTCGCTCACAGCGACGTGGCCCGCTTGACCGAATTGTTGCGGCAGGCGGACGCATCTCAGGTAAAGGTCGTCGTGACGGATGGCGTGTTCAGTATGGAAGGCGATGTCGCTCGCCTGCCGGAGCTCGCGGCTACTTGCCGCCAGCATGGCGCCACGCTGGTTGTCGACGACTCGCACGGAGTTGGCGTGCTCGGGCGAGGCGGCCGGGGTGTCCATGAGCACTTCGGACTGCCGGGCCGCGCCCCTGAAGGCGTCGATATCTTCACGGGGACGCTCGGTAAGTCGTTAGGCGGCGCAGCGGGGGGATACGTCGCGGGGCCTCGCGACGTGATCGACTACCTGATCCAGCGCAGCCGTCCTCAGCTGTTTTCCAACGCGTTGCCTCCGACGGTCGCCTGCAGCGCACGGCGCGCTTTAGAAATTCTCGAACGGGAACCGCAACGCGTCCAACAGCTGCATACGAACGTAGCCGCGATGCGCGACGGGCTGCGGGCCCTGGGATATGAAGTACTCGAATCCCCTACCGCAATCTTGCCCATCATCATCGGCGATACGGCGGAAGCCATTCGCCTGTCGAACCGCCTCCTGGAAAAGGGCGTGTTCGTGATCGGATTCGGGTTTCCTGTCGTGCCCGAAGGAACCGCGCGACTCCGCGTCCAGATGTCGGCCGCGCACACACCGGAACACATTGCCCGAGCGCTCGAAGCATTCGCGGCGTTGCGACAGGAACGACGTTGACGCGATGGCCCACGATGCCGGTTCTCCGACCGAACGGGACCCCAGCCTGATCGGCTGGCTGAATGAAGCCATTGCCCGCGGCGCCTCGGACCTGCACCTGGTCGATTCCCATCCGCCGGTTATCCGGCTACACGGACAACTGGAATCGCTCGCCGCGCCGCCGTTGAACCGGACGGCGCTCGCCGCGTCCCTCCGATCTCTCTGCTCGCCCGTGGAATGGGACCATTTTCAATCGCAGAAGAACATCGACTTTGCGTGCGAGCATGCGAGTCCCGGGGTGCGCCGGCGGTTGCGGGTCAACCTGTTTTTAACCGGCCCATCGGTCGGGGCCTGCATTCGGATCATTCCCGACCAGATTCCGGATTTTGCCTGGGCCGGTTTTCCACGCGACCTGGCCGTCCGGATGGCGCACTTCCGCAATGGCCTGGTCTTGTTCGCCGGCGTGGCGGGCGCAGGCAAGTCGACGTCGCTCGCCATGCTGACGCAACTGCTCAATGAGGAGGGAGGCCACCGGATCATCACGATCGAAGATCCCGTGGAGTACGTGTTCCCGCGCATCGAACGATCCGTCATCAGCCAGCGCGAAGTGGGCCGGGATGTGCGCACCTTTGCGGATGGACTCAAGTTCGGATTGCGGCAGGATCCGGACGTCTTCCTCGTCGGCGAGATCCGCGATCGCGATACGGCCCAGCTCGCGCTCAGTGCTGCGGAAACCGGTCACCTGGTGTTCTCGACGGTCCACGCCCGGGACGCCAAAGGGGCTGTGTCGCGGTTCTGTGATCTTTTTCCGCAGCCCTCGCAGTTCGAGGTCCGGGCACAGCTCGCACTCGCGCTGCGCGCCGTCGTCTGCCAGCACCTGCTGCCCGGCATCCTCGCCGGCGACAAACGCGAACTGGCGCTGGAAGTCCTGTTCGTGACCTCCGGCGTGGCCAGCGCCATCCGCTTGGGGAAAATCGAAGCGATCGACACCAGCATCACCACGGGTCGCGCGGAGGGCATGATCTCGCTCGCCGAATCGATCAAACGGCTGCTTGTCGAGGGGCGCATCTATCCGGAGACGGCCGAGCACTTTGCGGGGGATGCCATTGTCGGGCGGCGGCGGTGAGAGAGCCATGTTATGATGTCGCGGCCAGGCGGCGGCGTAACCGCCCCGGTATCCACTTCGCATCCTGACGCCGCAGGCGTCGGTCACCGTGCAGCCTCCTATCACCGCTCGAACGCGCATGCCTGCTAAGCCCATTTCCCGCTGTCCCTGGCCCATTCAGGACGATGACCTTTACGTCGCCTACCACGACCAGGAATGGGGCGTTCCGCTGCGCGACGACCGTCGGATCTTTGAGTTCCTCGTGCTGGAGGTCTTTCAAGCCGGCCTGTCGTGGCGCACGGTCCTGTACAAGCGCGAGAATTTCCGGAAGGCCTTCGCTCGGTTCGACTATCGTGCCGTCGCGGATTTCCAGCCCGCGGATGTGACGCGCCTGCTGCAGGATGCCGGCATTATCCGTAATCGAGCCAAGATTGAAGCCGCCATCAACAATGCTCGGCGCCTGCTCGAGGTCCGCGACGAGTTCGGTACGTTCTCCAAGTACATGTGGTCGTGGGTCGGGGGCCAGCCGATCGTGCACCAGTTGCGGTCGCTGAAGGAGTATCCCGCGTACACGGACGAAGCAGTCCGCTGGTCGAAAGACTTAAAGAAGCGAGGCTTCAAGTTCCTCGGGCCGACGGTGGTCTACGCGCACATGCAGGCGGTCGGCATGGTGAACGATCATGTCGTCGACTGCTTCCGCTACGCCGAACTCGCCGATTAGACCCACAACCGACGGACGGCGTCACGTCGGCGGTGCCACGTAGTCGATGCGGAAAGCCTTGTTGGTGATGAACACCACGGTCACATCGCCCGCAGGACTCGCGCCGTGCTCCATCACCTCTCCCTCCGGGAACCACACGAACGTACCGGGACCATACTGGCCTTTATGAGTGACCAGAGTCCCTTCCAATACGTACATCCCATGGCCGCAGGGATGCGTGTGCGCGGGATTCACGACTCCCGCCGGATAGCGCACCAGCCGGATCTCGCCGCCCGTCTCGGGATCGGTGTACAGCGACTTGCGGAACAGCGCGCGACCAACGTGCTCGTTGAAGCGCTCTTCCCAGGGTACGCGGTGCGTGTCGATCGCGAAGAACTCCGAATCGGCCATAACCATCTCCTGGAGGTGCAGGGGTATGCTCGAGCGACGTTGCGGCCACTATTCCACATGGCGGGGTCTGGCGGCAGCAGGAGACTACCGCGCGGGCTCCCGCATGCCGATGGGGCGCGGCGAGATGACGAAGTTATCCAGATACAGATGAATGTCTTCTCGCGGGACGGGCCGTTCGCCGCCGTGATAGACGTTCACCCATACTTCCTCGATACGCAGCGTGTCGACATCGCGAAAGCGGATCGACGTTCTCTCAAACGCAGGTTCCCCGTCAATCCAGCCGCGCAGCACGCCGTCTGTCTCTCCACGTTGTCCATCCGGCGTCACGCGATTGAGTCGGCAATATTGCTCGACACAGTACCAGCGTCCGTGGGTCAACCGCGGCGTAAACAGCCAGTTCTCGCCGTACTTCCCACGCATATCGGCGTGGTACACGTAGAATCCGATCGCCGTCGAATCCGCGCCAGGCCGCGTTTCAAACAATCCGCGCGCGGACCAGCCGTCCCGGCCATTCACCGGCCGACCACCCCACCCCGCTTTTCCGTATGTCCCGCTGATTCCGGGCAGCTTGCCACCCGACGTCGCCATGTTCCAGTCGCGATCGAAGCGGAGGTAGTACCGGAAGTAGATCTCCTCGGGCTCAGCACCCAACCGCTCGCGAAAGCGAAAGGCGAAGCTCGTCCCCATGTGCTCGCCGCGCGGAACCGTCACCCGCAGGCTGTGCCCGCTACCTCCCCACGCTTCGGCGCCCGTGACGAGTTCCGTATTCTGGGGGGCCCGCAAGGCGCCCCAGGCCCGCCACCACTCGCCGGGTTGCTCGAAGTCGCAGCGCAACACCGCACCGTCCTTCCCCTCCGCCGCGGCCGGGACCGCGGTAGTCGGCGGGGATTGGGCCAGACTGACCGCTGCAATCCAGAGCACGTACCACCCCAAACACAGCCAACGGTTCGACAGTCCGCGCATAAGCAGCCTCCTAAGCTCTCGAAAACCGCGTCGACGTCCCCTGCCCCATTCCTAGCTAGCTAATACAGCGACACACGAGTTCCGTCGGGCAGCCGAACGGCCGGCTGCTCCCGCTGCTGCTCTCTTCCGAACATGCGACGGTACTTCGGGCGGGCTCCCCACCACCGTAACCGATCGCGCCAGTTCGGCGGGCAGGCCCGCGGCGCTCGCGGTGCGCCCCACGGGGTCAAGATGTGATTCCAGGCCTCGCAGCTGCGCCGATAACGGATATGGATCGGGTCCAGCCCGTACCAATCGCTCAACGGCCGAATC
>JBFWYF010000720.1:0-4375 GCA_050186685.1 Pirellulaceae bacterium | reverse complement strand
CGCCTCCTTGGGTCGCTTGAACTCGATATCCCAAACCCGGCCGAGTTCGCTCGAGGGATCGAGAAAATAGAGAAGGCTCCCTCCGAGCCCACGCACTGCGGGAATTTCCAATTCGCCCGGGCCGACCGGCTGGCGAAACGGCTTGTCGAGCAGCCGCTCGGCGCGGTCGAGCGTCGCAGCAGCATCCTCGACCTGGAGTCCGATCGCGCACACCGATGTGCCGTGCGCGATCTGATAGGAGTGCGCGAACCCGTCCTTTTCCGCGTTGACGACAATGTTGATGTCGCCTTGCGTCCAGCGCGTCACGTCCTTGGACACATGCTCGCCGGCACGCACGAACCCCATGCCTGAGAGAACGCGCTCGAATTCTGGCAGCCCGTTCTCGTCGATGGTGAATTCGATGAACTCGACGCCCAGGCACTTCGACTTCGCCGGCAGCCGCTCGCTCTTGGCCGCGAGCCCGCCGGGAACCTTTCGCGCCGTCTCGTCCAGCAGATGGATGAGGGACCGCCGACCGTCGACCGCCACAGCGCGCGCCGAGCCGGCGCGGAACTGGTCGTTGAAAATCTCCAGCGACAGCGGCCCGTCATAGCCGGTCGCGGCCAGCGCCTCCATGAACGCACCGACCGGCAAGTCGCCCTGTCCGGGAAAGCAGCGGAAATGCCGGCTCCACTGCATGACGTCCATGTCGAGCCATGGCGCGTCCGCGAGTTGGACCAGGAAGATGCGTTCCTTCGGGATCGAGCGGATCGGCTTGAGGTCCGTCCGGCGCGCACAGATGTGAAAGCTGTCGAGAACCACGCCGATGTTGGGATGGTCGGCACGGCGCACGACCTCCCAGGCGTCCCGATAGTCATTGATGTGCCGGCCCCAGGCCAGTGCCTCGAACCCGACCCGCATGCCGCGCTTCTTCGCACGCTCGCCGAGCTCGCGGAAATCCTCCGCAGCCCGATCGATGCCCCCGTGCGCGTCCGGCGACACGTTGGAGCACACCATCAGCAGCTGGCACCCGAGCTCCTCCATGATGTCGAGCTTGCGCTCCGCTCGCGCCAGCGCCCGCGCCCGTTGCGGCTCGTCCCAGCCCTCGAAGTCGCGAAACGGCTGGAATGCGACCAGCTCGAGCCCGAGGTCCTCCATCATCTTGCGGGCATCCGCATTCGAGCCGCTGAACGACAGCAGATCGTTCTCGAAGATCTCCAGCCCGCGGAAGCCCGCCGCCGCGATCGCTTCCAGCTTCTCCGTGAAGTCTCCCGACAGCGAGACGGTGGCGATCGAGGTCAGCATGATCGGTCTTCCTGGTGCTTATCGGCCATCGAGGTGACACAATGTGCGCCTGCCACCCACCAATATAGGCTGCGTCGTCCCTCGACGCACGCTCTGCGACCGCTCGACGGTTGACGACGCCGAGCCGCGGCAACAGTCTCCAGCCATTGTGCGCCGGGTCGTGGCCGGCGCCACGGCCACCGCACCGGCTCAAACCCGCTCGCTCGAAAGCACCTGCCCGATGCCAGCGATCACCGTGCTCATCCTGTCAGACGGGCGACCCGGACACTACAATCTCTCCGAAGGTATCGCCGCCGCAATCGGCCGGCTGAGACCAACCGAAATCAAGCGGATCGACGTCCGACGCGGTCGATGGCCCGGCCGCGTGACGGCGATGTTGACCAATGCCAGGTTGCCGGCCAGATCCATGCTGCGTGGCGTCTATAGACTGGACCCATCGGACCTCCCCGGAGCCGATATCGTCGTCTCCGCCGGTGCCGAAACGCTCGCGGCCAACGTCTGGGTCGCCCGCACCCTCGACATTCCCAACGTCTTCTACGGGTCACTCAGACTGTTCCGGCCGACCGATTTCAGCCTCGTGCTGACGTCGTACTCCAGAAACGCCGGCCTGCCACGCCACGCCCTCGCCCTGAAGCCGTCGCGCACCGACCCTGACCGGATACCACCGGCAGCGAGACCTGTGCCGCTCGGCCCATCCGCCCCGCCGAAGACCGCCGCGCTACTGATCGGCGGCGACGCCGGCGGCATCACTTATGCGAATACCGACTGGACACGCCTGTTGGATTTCCTGACCGCGAGCCACGACGCCCTCGGCACCCGCTGGCTCGTCTCGAATTCACGCCGGACCCCTGACGAGACGAGCGACCGCATCGCACGGCTGGCGGACCAGCCACGCTCTCCCATAGACCGCTTCATCGACGTCCGCACCGCCAATGCGCCCCCCCTCGAAAGCCTCTTCGCAGCCGCCGAGGCCGTCGTCTGTACGGATGACTCCTCCAGCATGGTATCGGAGGCGATTTGGAACATGCGCCCCCTCGTCACGGTTCGGCCGGCCACATTCGACCTGCCCCACGACGAGGCTAGATATCGCGCATGGCTGACGGGCCAGCGCTGGCAGGCATCGATCGCGCTCGACCAACTATCCCCGATGGCATTCGCACAGGCGCTGGCCGGCATCGACCCGCTCAAGACCAACCCGCTGGCCGCACTGGCAGACCTGCTGGCAGACCGCATTCCTGCACTGGCCGACGACGGTCAAACCTGACCCGGCCCATCGAATAGCATCGGCAGCAGCACCGCGCTGGAGCGAACGCAAAAAACCCCACCGGATCACCGGTGGGGTACGATCGTCCATTGCCCGAAACCAGAGGCCTAAAGCCGCCCGCCTCATGCCGCCCCGGAAAGCCTCAACGCGACTTGATGGGCAACCGACCCCGAACCATCACGCCACTGGCTTCCGACTGATCGCCCTCGAGTTGCTTGGGCTGCGACGCGCCATAAAGCAGCTCCAGCCCGAAATCCATCTTGGGGATCTCTCCGATCACACCAAGCCCAGGCAACCGAATCTTGACGCCCGATTCCGATTTGGGAGCTGCCAGATCCGGCGTTGCAATCTGCAAACCATCGCCACCAGTATTCGGAACAACCGCAGATGTCCCGCCGCTCGCAGGCGCGGCAGGCTTCATCTGCTGTTCCTCAAACGCCAAGGCCGCGCTGCTGGCACACGCCAGCGCGGCAACCAAGGCGAAAACCGTCATGCGCTTCATTTCGCGACCCCGCCGGTGCGGATTCCCAACGCGCTCATACCAGACTTCGCAGGAACATACGGACGATCACTCTTGGTTCAATACCAATTAATGCTGGCTGAAGATTTCGGCACTGCAATGTGCCATTCAAACCATGGTGCAAAAGAGCCACACTCCGCGCCACCTCAGACATGATGCCATACCTGCGACCATGCCCGGATCAACGCCCCAGACCCTCGACACAGGGGAGCCGCCCGAAGGCGGCTCCCCCAACCTGTCTGCAGTCTGGTTTGAAACCGACCCGATACCTTAGAACCGGATCGTCGCGCCCGTGTAGACGACCGAGAAGTCGTCGATCGGGTTTGACGCTGCACGCTGGTTCGTCGCCGTCGCGCTGCGGTTCAGCAGCGTGATGTCGGTCGAGTAGTTGAAGTACCCAAGGTACAACTGCATGGCTGCAGCATCCACGTTCTGGCTGACGCCGATACCCCAGATGGAGGTGTCGTTACCAGAGATGAAGGCCGTTGCACCGAGCGAGTTGATCACGTCTGCCCCAGCTACTGTGACCGGCGCACTGTTCCGGACCTGAAGACCAGCGTTGTAATTGTTATACTGACCCCAGAAGATGGTCGAGCCGAGCGGATTGAGCTTGGCCTGCCAACCTGCCTGGATCCACCACATGCTGTCGTTGTTGTCGACGCCGGCACGAGCAACGTTACCCTGGGTCGAGAACAGCATGGCCGACTGCTGCCGGTTGTCGTCGGTGATCTGACCGCCGCCACCAGAAACGTAGAGACCGGTCGGCACGTGAAGGATGCTGGCGCTCGCTTCGATCGAAGAGCAGTCGACGGTCGAACCGGCAGCCGTACCCGTCGGTCCGGTCGTGCCGGGCACCACCAGCGCGCTCTGCGACGGGTTGGAGCATGCGCCACGATCGATACTACCCCAGGCCGAATAGCCGACCGCGGCAGCAAACCGAATGGCCCCGAACTCCTCCGCGTACCGCATGGCCACCGACCAGTAGTCGTCCATGCCCCAGTTGGCCGAGAACTGGAAGCCGGAAGACTTGCTCTTGCCCAGGAAGAACGGCGAGGTGTACTTCACCTTGCCGCCGGTCTGGGCATAGTCGAAGGACGACGACGATGCACCATTGCTGAAATAGGCTGCGGTGAACCAGGTCTGTGCACTGAGGCCGTTGGTCCCGGTTGTGCCGGCGCGGCGCAGGAAGAAGCCCTGGTTGGCATAGCCAGGCCCGATCGGACCCGCAAACCCACCCGGATTGACGAGGCTGACAGACGACGTACCGGTCGCCGCGTCGGTGTCGAGGCCGACCGTGATCGTGCCGT
>JBFWYF010000719.1:0-4383 GCA_050186685.1 Pirellulaceae bacterium | reverse complement strand
TGCAGCGAGACGCTGACGGGCGAGGCGGCGGAGTCGGGCACGGTGCCCCGGCGCAGCGATTCCTCCCATTGCGACTCAAAATCACCGCTCAAAAAAAAAAACCAGTACTCCCGTACGAGTTCGTATGGCGACGTGTCCGACGCACCGGCCAGAAGTGCCACGAGCGTGTGTTCGCTCCAGCCGTCATACAGCGGCGCGATCAGGGGCTGAATCAAGCTCGCCGTACCCTCAAACGCCCGGACATCGCTCCAGCTTTCCAGGAAGTGCAAACCGGGAAGGTGCCAGTCACATAGCGCGGCGGTCTCGTCTTCATATAAACCCAGGTGAGCCGAGAAAGGCACCCGGTTCATCGCCTCCGCAAAGGGTATGTCGGCGGGCGAGGTAAATACCGGATTCGCGCCCAGGATCATCAACATCTCGACGTCGCCGGCCTGCATTGCCTCGACAAGTTCCCGCAGCGACTCGACCTGGTCTCCGGCATACGGCACCGACGGTCGAATGTACTGCACCGTCGTGCCCGCATTGTCGAGCCGGTCATTGATGGCATGCACCAGCGCCTGCAATTCGACTGGCAGCGAACGTCCGGGCACCACCAGGCCCGTCCCCGGTCGGCTTCGGCGGCGATAGGATCGCAGATCTGCCACCACCGCATCGATCCACTCGGGCGGAATGGAAGGTGGCAGCTTCCGCTCGGCCCCCGCGTCGATGCCGCAAGCCCGGGCGATGGAGTGCACGACGGCGTGCATATCCTGGGGGCTCACGCGCCAGCAGTGGTCGGCCTTCGAACCGGTCAGCGTCGGCGACGTCTCGATGACGTACAGTCGGTTCATTTCGGGCGTCGTCCAGCCCTCACCGACCAGACGCCGCTGGGCGATGTAGTCGTAGGCGTAGGTTAACGGCCACGAAACCGTATCGAGGAAGTCCGCGTCCAACGAGAGGATTACGTCGGCGCGCGTAAAATCCAACACGGGCTGCAGCGGTTCGCCAAAGGCGAGCTGGGTGCCCGCCAGCAATGCGTCGGCCGGGACCGGCTCGAATTGCTGCCAATGAAAATCTGGGTAGCGCTCGCGCAAGGCTTCCAGTTGATGGATGAACGTAGGTGACGACATCTTCTCAGTCAGGATCCAAAGCCCTTTTCCACCGGCGGCGGCCAGTGAATCGAGGCGGAGCCTCAAGTTGCGCAGGAACGCGACGCGACTGGAAATCTGGCGGCGGTTCAACACCGCACGAGAACGATCGGGATCGTACAGCGACAGGATGCTGGCGAGCGACAGCGCGTCGACGCGGCCACGGCTGCCGGGATGCAATTCGTTGCCTTCGATCTTGGTGGGGCGACCTTCATGCGTTTCGACAACGAGCCCGATGGCATGGCCATCCCAGGGCCGCGCCGTGGCGAAGTAGAGCGGCTTTCCCGGAACGATGTGTTCCGGCATCTCGACGTAAGGCAGGATTTTTTCCTCGGGACGGCGGCAACCTTGCAGTCCTGCCAGGGCAAGCGACGCACTCATCAGCTGCAGAAAGCCACGCCGTGATGCGGAAGGGGGCCACACCGATGCTCCCTTGGCGAATTCCCCCGTCACGTCCGCCGCGGCCGGCTCCTGGGGCCCATCATCGAGATATCGCCAATAGTCTTTGGTCATGAGCTACCAGTGGCAGTTGGAGCAGTTGGTCTTGCTTTGCACGCCGTACTGTTGGACCAGCCGTTTTCGAAAGGCGATCAGGTCGATCGGTTGTCCCTCGGCGAGGAGATCGGGATGCTCGTCGCGCATATAAGTGCGGAATTCATCGGTCGTCGCCAGTTCCTCGAGGGGCTCCATGCGGAAGACGAACTCGATCGGGCGGATCTCGCGTTCGGGCTGGCGATGACACCGCAAGCACCATTCCATCAACAGCGAATTCTCGCGCCACATCAGCGGCATCTGGTCGACGCGCCCATGGCAGCTGACGCAGCCCACGCCCTTCTGAATGTGGATGCTGTGGTCGAAAAACACGAAGTCGGCCAGATCATGGACGCGGGTCCAGGCCAGGGGGACTTGGGTACGCAGGCTGGTTCGCACCGGTTCGAGCATCTCCTGGTCATGGAACAGGTAGGTGTGGCAATTCATGCAGACCCGAGTGGTGGGCATGCCGGCAAATGCCGCCTCTTCCACCGAAGTGTGGCAGTAACGGCAGTCGATACCGGCATCTGCGACGTGATGCTGATGGCTGAACGGCACAGGCTGCTCGCGGATGACACCTGCCTCCGTCAGGTAGGGAGTACGTACGACCACCCATCCCAGCCCAATACACGCCGCCACCACGAAGACCCCTCCGAAGATGCTGACCCTTGAAAGGGTGTTCATCGCTGGATGAAAGACATTCGGCATGGCACCACTCGCGGCGGCGACGTACGGGCTAGGAGGCGGTCAACTCGTTGTTGCGTGCCGCCGCGCGGTCACTAAGCCATGTCACCCACTTAGGCAGCCAGGCTGGGCGGCTGTCGTTGCCGAGCTCCTGGCGCGAGCCAATCCCGCCGGGTTCCGGGAGCACGCGGTCCACCAGGCCCAGGAGATCCGCCGTGATCCCAGGTGCCACTCCATGCAGCAAACTGGCCGCCTGGGCTGGCAGCGACAAGACGACGTGGGCTCGTCCCTGCTGGCAGGCCAGTAAGATCTCATGTGCGGCCCGTTCCGCACTCATCGACAACAGCGGCATGGAGGCCCCCGCACTGAACCACGCGAATTCGGCGCGATGCTGCCCCTTGAAGCGGGCTTGCACGGTACTGCCCGTGCGCATCAGCCCCGGGCAGACCGTCGTCACCAGGATGCCATCCGCCAGCAGCACCGCGCGCATGCCTTGGGACAGACCGACCAGCGCGAACTTGCTCGCGCTGTACGGCAGCAGATGCGGCACGCTGATTTTCCCGCCGATAGAGGCAATATTGACAATCCGCCCCTCGCCGCGCTGCCGCATGCCGGGAATAACTGCCCGCATGGCATACAAGGGTCCCCAGTAGTGCACACGCATGGCCTCCTCATAGTCGGCCAAGGTCATAGTTTCGTGCGGCCCTACCTGAATCACTCCGGCGTTATTGATCAGAACATCGACACTTCCCCAGGCTTCCTGCACTTCCCGCACGGCGCGCTCGACGTCCTCACGGACCCGGACGTCCACCTGCAGTACGAGCACATCGGCCCCCAAGTCGTCGAGTTCCGCGCGGGCGACTTCAAGTTCGTCGGCGTCCCGAGCGCAAAGGGCAACCCGCGCCCCTTCCTCGGCGAGCCGGCGGGCCAATACCAGTCCGAGCCCGCGTGAACTGCCCGTCACCAGTACCCGGCGGTCGGCAAACTCGAAATGGCGAGCATGTCGGATTGCCCGCCGTGCGAGCCACCAGGCAGCGGTCCCCAGAGTCGTCCAGACCATGAAGTGACGACCAGTCCCGTTCGACTTCCGCGCAGACATGGAATCCTCCCCCTGCTGACGTGTCCTGCCCCGGTGGCGGGGCAAGTCATGTGCCGCCTCCATTGGCCGATGAGTACCGTCGTCTCGCTCACCGCAACACCGGGCCCGCAGCACAGCATGGGCGATCAGCGACCACCTCGACCCCAATGCGCGCATACAATATCCGGCGGCTGCGCGTTCGAAGCAGCGGAGCGAATGGGGCCGTCGGACAGAGCCTAGGAATCGTCCTCGGAAGGAGAAGGCGAGACGTGAGCCGACTTGAGGACTGCAAGAAAGACGGGCCCGCCAATGGCATTACCAATCGTCGTCCAGAGCAAGAAGTGAAAGAATTCGGACCACGTGGTCTCGTCGGACCAGAAGACGCCCGCGAGGACCTCGACCGTGCCCAGCACGCTGTGATGGAGATGGCCGAGACCGATTACCGCTGTGACCAGCCAGACAATGACGATTTGGCTGATCGTGTCCCGACCTGCGGCCACCAGCCACGACAGCAATCCCATCAGCCAGCCGGCCAGAATGCCTGACAAGACAATTACCAGAGGCGAATGATGAACCATCGTACTGGCGAGTTCCTCGAAGACGTGTCCCTGAATGACCCCTAACCGCGGACCCACATAGACCATCAGTGCCGCCGATCCCGCCCCGCCCACCACGTTCGCACAGAAGACGGTCGTCCACAGCCGCGCGAGCGAACGCAGGTTGGATTTTCCGTACAGTACGGGCAGGACGGCGAGACTCGTCTGCTCCGTGAACAGCTTCGAACGACCGAGGATGACGAGCAAGAAGCCGAACGAGTACATATTGGCGACCAGCAGCGCCACAACGGGGCGCGACAACTGGCCTTCCACCAGAGACTTGACAGTGGCCATCAGGAACAAGCTGAAACCGATCTCGAGCCCAGCGGAAACGCCGGAGAAGAACAACCGTCGAGTGGGAAGCCGC
>JBFWYF010000718.1:0-4394 GCA_050186685.1 Pirellulaceae bacterium | reverse complement strand
CTATCCGCTGGAGGAGCCCTTCTTCGTGCTCGCCACGCAGAACCCGATCGAGATGGAAGGGACCTATCCCTTGCCCGAAGCGCAGCTCGACCGGTTCATGTTTAATGTGCGGATCGACTATCTGCCCGAGGATGACGAGGTGGAGGTGGTGACGCGGACGACATCGCGCCGGGGTGCGCCGATCGAGGCGTTGTTCACAGGGGAGGACGTGCACCGATTTCACGATGTGGTCCGCCGGGTCCCGGTCGCGGAGGAACTCGTGCGCTATGCGGTACGGTTGGCGTCGGCCAGCCGTCCCGGCCAGTCGCATACGCCAGACTTCGTCAACCAATGGGTCAGCTGGGGGGCGGGCTTGCGGGCAGCCCAGTTCCTGGTGCTCGGGGCCAAGGCGCGCGCCTTATTTTACGACCGGGTCCATGTAACCTTAGAGGACATCCAGACCCTCGTACCGCCCACCTTCCGTCACCGGATCCTCTTGAGTTATCGGGCGGAAGCCGAAGGCACTACCGTGGACCAGGTCATCGCTCGATTGCTGGAAACGGTCAAGGTACCAGGCAAGTGATTCGAGCGACTCCGCGGAATGGGCGTAGCCTCTTATGACACGCATTCAGCAGCGATTAGGAAAACTGGCGGCCCGCGCCGACGAAACGCACCAGGCGAGTACGCCCGGGCACGCGGGGCGCTGGCTCGATGCCTCCGCTTTGATGCGCATCAAGAACCTGCAGATGCGGGCCAAGGTGATTGTCGAAGGGTTCCTGACGGGGTTGCACCGCAGCCCGTTCCACGGTTTCTCAGTCGAGTTCAGCGAGTACCGGCAATATACGCCCGGCGACGATCTGCGCTTCATGGATTGGCGGCTGTTGGCCCGCACCGATCGCTATTTCGTCAAGCGGTTCGAGGACGAAACGAATCTGCGCTGTTACTTGTTGCTCGATGCGAGCCGCTCGATGGGGTTTGGGTCGCTCGCGTACACGAAGTACGAGTACGCGCGGACGCTGGTGGCGACGCTGGCCTATTTTCTGGCTCGGCAGCGGGATGCGGCAGGGTTGGTCACGTTCGACCAGCAGGTGGTGGACTACATGCCGGCGCGCTTCCGGCCGGGCCATCTGCACCGGCTGCTGTTGTGCCTGGAACGCTCGTTGGCGGGCAAATCCACGGACCTCGCCGCGCCGTTGGACCAGATCGCGCGGACCGTCCGCAAACGCGGATTGGTGGTGTTGATTTCCGATCTCCTGACGCCCTGGCAGACCCTCGACCGGCAGCTGGGCTACCTGCGATCGCTCGGTCACGAAGTATTGATCTTGCGCGTCTTGGATCCGGGAGAAGTCAATTTCCAGTTCCGCGACGCGGTGATCTTTGAGGACGCGGAGTCGGGGCGCGAGCTGTATGTGGATCCGGACGCCGTGCGGCGGCAGTATCTCCAGCGTTTCCAGGAGCATGCCGATTCGATTCGCAAGACGTGCGCGGACCTGGGCATTGACTATCGCATGCTGACGACCGACCAGCCGCTGGAAATGGTGCTGTTCGATTTCCTCAGCGCGCGGCAACGTTTCAACCGGCTGCTCATCCGCCGGCCCGGAGCGGCCCAGGGAGGTAAGGCATGAGTCTGCTGGCTCCGTTGTATTTGCTGGGCGCGCTGGCGGTTTCGCTGCCGGTGTTGTTCCATCTGATTCGTCGCACGCCACGGGGCCGGCAGCCGTTCAGTTCGCTGATGTTCCTCTCGCCTTCTCCGCCGCGCATCACGCGCCGGAGCCGCATTCAGCACTGGCTGCTGTTGCTGCTGCGCGCCGCGGCGGTGATTCTGTTGGCCTTGGCGTTCTGCCGTCCGTTTCTGCGCGAAACAGCCACCTTAATGCTCGACAGCGGACCTGGCGAGCGGGTGGCGCTGCTGGTGGATACCAGCGCGAGCATGCGGCGTGGGGACCTGTGGCGCCAGGTCGTGGCGCGCACGGAACGCATCCTGGAGAACCTCGGACCGGCGGACGAAATCGGGTTGTTCGCTTACGACGATGCGCTCCGGATGGTGGTGGACTGGGACGAGCCCCTGCCGGATGTGACGGCTCGCCGGGCACGAGTGCGAAATGGACTGAGTGAGTTGTCTCCGACCTGGGGGCGTAGCAATCTCGGCCAGGCGCTGGCAACCGTCGCCGACCGTCTGTCCGCCGAACTGGGCGACCGCCGGGACGACCGGCCGAGCCGGGTGATTGTGATCTCCGATTTGCAGCACGGGACCGACACGTCAACGCTGCAAGCCTTTGAGTGGCCGCAAGAAATATTGCTCGAAACCGCGGTGCTGGCTCCGTCCTCGGCGAGTAATGCGCACGTACGGTTGCTGTCCGACGAGAACCGGGCGAGCCGCGAGGATGACGAAGGCGGCTGGCGCGTGCGGGTCTCGAACGCCTCGGGGGCTGCCAGCGAGCAGTTCCAGGTGCGGTGGGCAGGGAGCAGCGATGCGGGGGCGGCGGCCGAGGAGGTCAGCGTTTACGTGCCGGCCGGCCAAAGCCGCGTGATTCGGCTGTCGGAACCACCGCCGGGTGCCGACCGCGTCGTCCTGGTCGGCGACGACCATTCGTTTGACAACGAGTACTTTTTCTCGCCGGTCCATCAGCGCAGTGTGCGGGTCGCGTTTGTGGGACAGGAAATGCCGGACGACCCGCAGGGACTACGTTACTTCCTGGAACGGGTCTGGATCGAGACACCCCAACGTAAGGTGGCGGTCCGCACGCTGACGCCTGCGGAGGAGTGGGATAGACTCACGCCGCAGCAGGATCCGCTCGTCGTCGTGGCCATGCCGCTGGAAGCGACGCAACTCGAGCGGCTGCGTCAGTATGTGCGGGCGGGTGGCACGGCGCTGCTCGTCGCGGCCGACTCCGCGACCGCTGCGGCACTGGCTTCGCTGGCCGAGGGAGTCCGCCACCTGCCTCCGGATGTGTCGGGAGAACCTTCGCGAACCGACTATGCGCTGCTCACGGAGATCGATTTCCGACACCCTGTGTTCGCATCGCTGGCGGGGCCCCGGTACAACGATTTCACGAAAGTCCGCTTCTGGAAGCACCAGCGCTTTCAGCTCGACGAAGCCGCTCACGCACACGTACTCGCCCGGTTCGACAACGGAGACCCGGCAGTGTGGGAGCAGTCGTTGGAACGCGGGCACTTGCTCTGGTTTGCCGGGGGCTGGCGCCCCTCGGAAAGCCAGCTGGCGCTGTCCAGCAAATTTGTGCCGCTCCTCTCGCGGGTGCTAGACCACCTGATTGGCGTCGAGCGGCAGAGGGATCGAGGCTGGCTGATTGGCCAGGCGGTGCCCCTCCACGGATCCGAAGGGGCGGCCGTCTCGCTGACGCGGCCCGACGGCAGCGTCGTGGCTCCCTCGTCGGAATCTCCTACCTTGTTTCGCGAGACGACCGAACCTGGCATCTACCACTGGCAAAGTGGAACGGTGATGCATGAGTTCGCGGTGAACCTGGACCCTGGTGAAAGCGATACGTCGCCGCTGGCATCCGATCATTTGCTCCAGCTCGGCGTACGCGTGGGGCGACAACCGACCCGCGAGGAACAGATGGAACGGCAACGTCAGATGCGCGATACCGAGCTGGAAGCCCGCCAGAAACTGTGGCGCTGGCTGCTGGTTGGTGTGCTGGGCATACTGGGATTGGAAACGATATGGGCGGGATGGTTGGGACGCCGCGAAACAGGCGGCACAGCGGCCGCGGCCGACGGATGGACGACGGCCTCTGGCAACGCTCCCGCGACCAATTGACCAGAGAACGGGCACGATTCAGGAGAACGGCTCATGATGGATTGGCGACTTCGGCGACACCTGGACAAGGCCGCCCTGCGGCTGAATCATTGGCAGCTCGTATGGCAGTCGACTTTCCTCTGGTTGCTCGTGGCAGGGGTGGGCGGTCTGCTGATTGCCTGGCACCGTACGACTGGCGGCCGATTGCCGGGAGGTGCCTATAGCCTGGCGAGTGCCGCGGCCGTTGCGTGGGTCGGCCTGGCCGTGGCGCTGTGGTGGCGCTCGCGGAACGCCGGTTACTACCGACGGGTCGCCCAGCGCGTCGAGGAGCGGTTCCCGGAACTCAACGCGGGGCTCCTCACCGCGCTGGACGTCGTGCCCGCGCCCCTGGGTACTCGGCTTGGATACCTGGACGAACGGGTCCTGACAAAGGCATTGGCCCATGCATATCACGAGAGGTGGGAACGCGTCGTCCCGGGCGGAAAACTCGCTCGCCTGCATCTCGGCCACGCCGCCTCACTCGCGGCGCTAGGCGTGGTCTTGTATTCCGTGGGTGCCGGGTCGGCGACCTGGTCGACGGGCGCCCGCAACGCGGCGCTGGCGGCAACGGAGGCTGGTGATTTCGAGCTGACGGTAGATCCGGGGAACACCGAGATCG
>JBFWYF010000717.1:0-4401 GCA_050186685.1 Pirellulaceae bacterium | reverse complement strand
CAGACCCACAGGCGGCCGCGGTTGACGAAACACATATGCACGGGCTTGGCGAGCTCGGGAAAACGAGTCTCGTCGGCGAAGAGTTTGATTTCGAAACCCTCGGGCACCGTGCACGACTTGATAAGGTCGTCGGGACTCAGATAACGCAGCTCGGTCGCTTCGGAATAGGCTTGCCTCGGTTCGCCAAATCGCGTCTTCGGCACGAACAGCTCGCCCGTCTGGCTGTCATCGGGTTTTTCAGGAACCAGCTTGCCGTTCGCGATGTCCCAGACGCGTTGATCGCGCACGGCGGCCATGGCGCGAATTTTGGCGTACTCGCGCGGGAACGTTTCGGTGTCCCACGTGCGTCGGCCGCCGTAGACGTACCACCCGTTGAGCATGCGGTAGTCCTGCTCGTGCACCCACGACTTGTCGTTCACTGCGGCAATCAATCGTTCGAAAGTGCTGGCGTCGATGTCGCGATTCGATTTGCCAAACAATCCGGCGTCGAGCACCGTGGCCAGCGCCTGATCGCCGTGGTCGTTCACGTGGCAGCCGTTGGTCGTGTATTGGGCTCCCGGTTCGGCGGCGAACAATTCCTGTGTCGGCTGGAAGATGTCGACAAACGCCAGTTGATGTTTCTTCGCAACTTCGGCGACGGCCTGCGTGTAGAGAGCGAGGTTGGCATTCTCGGCGTTGCCGTCGGGCAGAAGCGGATTGCCCGTCGCTTCAAACGCGATAGGCGAGATGAGCACAAACCGCGGCTTCGCGCCTTGGTCGTCACGCGGATACTTGTCGGCATACTGATTCAAAAATTGTTCATAGGCGGCTTTGAACTTCTCGATGCCATCCTTCCCGGCGAACGACTCGTTGTAGCCGAAAAAGCAGAGGAACGTGTCGGGCTGAAAGACGGCCAAGGGATCGTCGAGCTTGTCGTAGTCGTTCGAGCGCTGGCGAATGCCCACTTCGTCGGCGGGCCGCCCGAAGTTCCGCACGACCAGGTTGAGCTCGGGATATCGCAGATGCAGCAACGACTCGAAATGGCCGAAGAGGTTCATCCGCTCGGCGGTCGAGTTGCCGACGAAGGCGATGCGTTCGCCTTTCACGAGTTTGAGCGGCAACTGGCTGGGCGGCAGCGGACCGCGAACAACGGGTGCCGCGGCCGGAGCGTCATCGGCAATTGCAAAGGGTGTCGAGCAGGCCAGCAGAATGAACGCGGAACAGGCGGCAATCGAGAGGAACGCACGCATCGACGGCATGGATAACTCCGGCTCAAGATGAGGGACCCAGATGGTTCCTTCTATTGTGCCGGAAGAGGGGGGAAAAGCCTATCCACCGATTGGAAAAAGGTATCCGCAGATTGCGCAGAGTTGAGTGCAGATAAGGACGAATTTTCCCGGCGAAATCCGAATAGGATGAAGAGTTTTTACCGCGGAGACGCTGAGACGCAGAGCAGGAGCAGAGAAAGGCAGGAACCGCAGATGAACGCAATTGATCAAGCTGAGACACGGCCAAGCGGAGAGAAGAGTTTTTACCGCGGAGACGCTGAGACGCAGAGTATAGCCGGAGAAAAGCGGTGCCGGCAGATGAACGCAATTTCTCGCAACGAGAAACGACCAAGCGGGGAGAAGAACCCTAACCGCAGAGTCATCATGTAGAGGGGGTGTGAGCGGAGAATAAGTAAGGCCAGTACACTCGTTGGTTCAAAGTGTGTTTTGAAAACGAACTCAACGAGGACTGGCCATGAGCAAGGTTATCATGATTGGTTGTGATTTGCACGACGTCTCTCTGGTTCTGAAAGTCGCTGACGGACCCGGTCCGTCGCTGCGAAAAGGCTTTCTGACGGCTCGGCGTGCCGAGATGATCGCGTGGATACGGGAGTATGCGGCCAAACGGAAAGCCACGCGGATCGTGTTCGCGTATGAGGCCAGCGGCCAGGGGTTCGGACTGCACGACGACCTGACCGATGCCGGCATCGAGTGTCATGTGCTGGCACCGACGCACTTGCCGCACACGCCTCACCGTCGCCGGAACAAGACCGACGACAAAGATGCCGAGATGCTGCTGGACGAAGTGCGAGCCCACGTGCTGGCGGGTCGCAAGCTGCCGACGGTGTGGGTGCCAAATCTGGAAACGCGCGATGATCGGGAGATCGTGCGCCAGCGGCTGGAGTTGGCCACTCAGCGCACGCGGATCAAGAACCAGATCCGCAACCTGTTCAAGCGGTGGAAGCTGGTCTTTCCCGACGGGTTCACGTCCAGCGGGGAATGGTCTCGCAAGAGCGTGCAGTGGCTGCGCGACTTGGCAGCGGGAACGATAGAGTCGCTCGGGGAAGGAAGCCGGGTGAGGCTCACCAGCCTGGTCGATTTGTACCAGACGTTGTCGGTGCAACTGAAAACTCTCGACAAGGCCATTGCGAAATTGAGCCGTTCACCCCGGTATGCCCGCGCGTTCCGGAAGCTGAAGCTGATCAAGGGGGTTGGCACCCTCTGTGCGATGGTGTTCCTGACCGAGATGGGAGACTTGGACCGGTTCCGCAATCGTCGTCAACTGGGGGCCTACCTGGGGCTGGCGCCGTCGGCCTACGAGTCGGGCCAGCAGGACGATCGCAAGGGACACATCACGCATCAGGGACCGGCGCGAGTGCGGCACATGTTGTGTCAGTCGGCCTGGGCAGCGCTGCGCTGCTCGCCCGAATGGCGGGCGAAGTACGATCGCATCCGCCGCGGCTCCAAACAGCGCAGCAAAGTCGCCATCGTGGCCATCATGCGGCAACTGGGGGTGGCGATGTGGCACATCGCGCGGTCGACGGAGCTGGACGAACTGTTAGACGAAGGGGGTCGAGCGAAGCAGAAAAAGAAGAAGACCTCCGCTCGGGCTCGGCAGAAGGGGGTCGCCCCTCCCGCTCTGCCATCCCCTCGGCCCAGCTTAGGTGAGGCCGAGGCGACGGCGACGCGGAAGGGACTCGCGTAACCTCCGTCTGAAAGACAGAAATCGAAGACGACGCGGGACATTGAGCACAACAGCGACCCAAGCGGGTTGAAAGAGGAATCGACGCGGTGACCAGCCGCCATTGCCACGGACTACCGGGAGACGAGATCGTTCAGCGCCTGGGACCAACCGTCGCAGAGTGTGATCCGTCTTCCACCCTACACGATCGCCATCGCGCAACCGATGAAATAGTCTTCTCCGACAGGGAACGACTGAATAACAGATTGCAACCGGCGAATTCTGGCAAAACCCGTTGACAAACCTCTACATAACAGATCGCTGAGTAGGAGCGAGGAAAGTCAGAAACCGCCGATGAACGCGGATAAACGCCGATGGGAGCATTAGAGTGTTGAACCGATCAAACTGCCTGACATCTCAGGTTGTGTTCAATTTGCATTTCAAATCTGCGGAATTCTGACTTCGGCGAGCTCCCTTCGGGTCTGACTTCGGCGAGCTCAGTCGAGCCGAGCCTCAGGGTCGAAGACAGTCGAGCCGCAAAATCTGTGGATGCTTTCGTCTTCCGTATTTCTCCGCGGCTCTGTGGTCAGCTTTCCGACATTTGGCCAGAAGCCCGGCTTTCAAAGCAAAAGCCGGGCTTCTTTGTCATGGCTTGAGCTTGATGGGTTTGTCTGTCGACATGATGGGCGAGTTGAGGTCGGCGAGATCTTCCGGCTTGACGTGTCGGCGGTGGCCTTCGAATTGGAATGTTGCGGGGTGATAGGGGCCGACGAAATCGATGTTGAGGTTGGGCGCGATTTTGTCTTCGAGTCCGCTGCTCCACAGGCAGGCGTTGATCAGCAACCGACGAAAACCCGGGTCGACGATGTCTTCCGATGCACCATAGGTTGTGGTGAACACTCGCCCGTGATGGCCGTTCTTGCCTGAGTACTCACGAACCCATGCGCCGGGGCAGGGGGCTTTGCCTTCGGCGGGCGGCGAGTTCGCGGTCATACCGCTGAGTGGTTGCGCGAGTGCCAGCACGGTGCTGCCTTCGATGGGCGCGGTCCAGTATCCGCCCGCTTGAACCCACGGGTTCTTCACGCCGCGGAGAATCGGATGCGAAGCCGCGTCGGGGGCGATCTCGAGTCGCGTGCTCATGACGTGGTTCGTTCCGTAGTGACCGGCCCAGCTTTCGCCGAGCACTTGCCGGCCAAAACCCTTATCGTAGCCGGCGCCGTTGTAGGTGTAATCGTAGCGCGCAAAATGTGAGTCGGCGGGAATTTTGAAGGAGTGCGTCGCGGTTCGCAGGCCCACGACCGGGCCGCCTCGGTCGAGGTAATCGACAATCGGCTGCATCTGTTCCGCGGGAAGGTTCTTGAATCGCAGGAAGATGACCATCAGGTCGGCGGATTTCAGCGCCTCGGTGCCCGGCAAGTTGTCGGCGGCGGGATCGATCTCGCCTGTTTTCGGATCGACGGTGAACAGCACCGT
>JBFWYF010000716.1:0-4402 GCA_050186685.1 Pirellulaceae bacterium | reverse complement strand
GGCACACAGCGGGAGTGTTGGCGGGTGTACTGGGTATGTAGCGTAAGTGTCTTGTTCTGGATTTGGACAATACCTTGTGGGGAGGAGTGATAGGTGAAGACGGTCTCGCCGGACTGCGTCTTGGATCCGGTGTGGATGGCGAAGCCTTTGTTGCGTTCCAGCGATTCATTCGCCAACTGAAG
Organism: Pirellulaceae bacterium; assembly: GCA_050186685.1. Taxonomy (GTDB): domain Bacteria; phylum Planctomycetota; class Planctomycetia; order Pirellulales; family Pirellulaceae; genus CAZFLF01. The sequence goes on along the minus strand of JBFWYF010000716.1, from coordinate 4,220 downwards.
GACAAGGGGATCATTATCGCCGTCTGCTCAAAGAACAATGAGGCGGATGCACGCCTGCCTTTCCTGCAGCATCCTGACATGTGCCTGCGGCTGGACGACATATCGATCTTTGTCGCCAACTGGCAGACAAAGTCGGAGAATTTAAGGACTATTGCTCGAGCTTTGGGAATCGGCTTGGATGCGATGGCCTTCGTCGACGACAACGAAGTGGAACGTGCGGCCGTCCGCCAGCAGGTACCCGAGGTGTCGGTTGTTCCGATGCCAGGCGATCCATGCCGGTATGTGGACGCGCTGTCCGAGTATTTGGGCTTTGAAACCGCAATTTGGACGCGGGACGATCGACAGCGAACACAGCAGTACCAAGCGCGTGCTCAAGCGGCCGAGCTGGAGCAGTCAAGCGGCTCCATGGAAGACTTTCTTCGGGGACTGGCGATGCAGGCGCTGGTACGGCCGTTCGATGAACTGCACTTGCCACGGATCGAGCAGCTTATTGGCAAGACCAACCAATTCAACTTGACCACGCGCCGGTACGGATTGCCGCAACTCCGCGCCATGATGGAGGATCCGCAATGCGTTCATCTATATCTCCGCTTACGAGACCGTTTCACCGACCATGGCTTGGTCGCCGTGCTCATTGGCAGCATCCGGGCCGAAATTCTGGAAATTGATACGTGGCTGATGAGCTGTCGAGTTCTCGGACGGACTGTCGAGGCGGAAATGCTGCGACAGGTCTGCCGTCTGGCCGCGGAACGACATTGCCACACTATTCGCGGAATCTACATTCCCACACCGAAGAATGAGCCGGCCCGCGACGTCTATGCACGTTTTAATTTCGCACGAGAGGCCGAAATAGACGGCGCGGTTTTCTGGACGTATGACCTGCGTACGAAACCCCCGATTCGAAGTGAGTTCATTACTGTTGCCACGAACTGGGAATCCCAAGATGAATGTGCACGAGCGATTGGAGTTGCTGTTTCGCAACGTGTTTCATGACGACGACCTGCGGGTGTCGAGCGACATGACAGCGCGGGACATCCCCGGATGGGATTCCGTAGCGCACGTTAATTTGATGTTCACAATTGAGCAGGAGTTTGACATTCAGTTCGTCGGCAACGAGCTGGCAGAGATGAAGTCGATTGGAGAACTTGAAGAGTATCTCGAACGACGCGTCAGCGGGGGACGGCTGGTTCGCTAACGACTGGGAGGGATCCTGGCGGGCGCTCGCCTCGGCAGCGACGCGCGTTCGCACGCAGGAAGAGGATATGACGACGACACTTTCCGATTTACAACAGAATAGTTCTTCTGCCGCGGTTTCCGTGGCGAAAAAACTGGTAGCTATTGCCGTTCCGACGTCGTCGCGACCAGGATTTACGGCGGACGACGAAACCTCCCTTCGTCATCTCACGCGGTATCTCGGCCAGTACGACAAGTTTCTGGTTCGACCTCGCAGCGTGAAATTCGAGCGTCCCGGCTTCGGCGAGAAGGTGTTTGACGACAACTATTTTGGCAGCCAGCTGGCTCATACGCGCCTGATGCTGTCGCGCACGTTCTACGAAGCCTTTCAAGATTACGAGTATGTGCTGATCTATCACCTGGATGCTCTCGTCTTTTCTGACGAGCTGGAGAGTTGGTGCCGACAAGGATATGACTACATCGGTGCGCCTTGGCTGATCTCCGCAGACGCACCCGAGATGGGGTTTTCCGGTGTGGGAAATGGCGGCTTCTCCTTGCGACGTGTGTCCAGCATCTTGGATGTGATGCATTCTCGCAAACGAGCGACGGAACCGAGTCGCTATTGGCAGAAGCACTTCGCAAACGGAGCGTGGTACATGCGAATGATTAACCGTCCGCGCTGGTTGCTGAAGCATCTGCCGATGTTTAACAACGTCCACCGCGAGATGGCGAGCTATGGTGTCGGAGAACCGTTCATGGGGGACGATCAGTTCTTTGCACACCGCGCTCGACATTATCTCGATTCGTTCGCGATTCCTCCGGCGGAAGTGGCGGTGAAGTTCGCCTTCAATTCAGCGCCCCGTTACTGCTACGAGCGCAACCAGAACGGGCTGCCGTTCGGTTGCCACGCTTGGGGCAAATACGACCGTGACTTCTGGGAGCCGTTCCTGCTGAAATAGTACGGTGGTTGTCTGCAGCACCCCTTTGTCGGCCGCTGGCAGGCTCATAGCGTAGTACACACCACGACGTTTGGGAGTATGGGAATTGGCGATTGGCATGGAAACAGCGGATGAACGGCGGGGAGAGTGGCCGGCTCGGCCGTCACGTTGCCTGATAATTGGCGAAGTCGCCCAGGCACATGACGGCAGCCTGGGAATGGCTCATGCGTTCATCGACGCGATTGCCGCCGCTGGCGCTGATGCCGTCAAGTTTCAAACGCACATCGCCGCGGAGGAGTCGACGGCTCATGAGCCATGGCGAGTCAAGTTCAGTTTGCAGGACGCGAGCCGGTATGATTATTGGAAGCGAATGGAATTCACGGAATCGCAGTGGCACGAATTGAGGAAACATGCCGTCGAACGGAATTTGTGGTTTCTCAGCTCGCCTTTCTCCCTGGAAGCCGTGCGGCTACTCACACGCGTCGGAGTGGCGGCCTGGAAGATCGCATCAGGGGAGGTGGGGAACCTACCCATGTTCGAGGCCATGGCCGGGACAGGTCTTCCTGTCTTGCTGTCGACGGGCATGAGTTCGCTGCTGGAAACCGATACTGCCGTGCGCCAGATCCAGTCTCGCCGTTTGCCGCTAACTGTCATGCAGTGCACGACCGCTTATCCCTGTCCACCTGAACAAGTGGGACTCAATCTCCTGCCGTTCTTCCGGGAACGTTACGGAACGTCCGTGGGGTTGTCGGACCATTCCGGCACGATCTTTCCGGGTTTGGCCGGGGCCACGATCGGTCTGGAGGCGATCGAGGTGCACGTGACGTTGAGTCGTGAGGCGTTTGGACCGGATGTTCCGGCATCGGTGACCACGGAAGAGTTGCGGCAACTGGTCAAAGGGGTGCGCTTCATCGAGCGGATGCGGTCTAACCCGGTTGACAAGGATGCGCTGGCCGAAGATCTGGTACCACTGCGGCGAATGTTTGGTAAGAGCCTGGTGGCGCGTACAGACCTTCCCTGTGGGACCGTGCTGTGTGCAGATCATTTGGCCGCTAAGAAGCCGGGGCATGGAATCCCTCCGGCTCGAATGAGCGAGATTTTGGGACGTAAACTGACACGGGCTTTGCAGGCCGATACTTTGCTGCGAGAGGATGACCTTGAACACGAATAGCCGTACTGTCACACGTAAAGTGTGTGTCGTGCTCGTCGATCGTGCCAACTATGGCCGCCTGAAACCCGTCATGGCTGCCATCGCGGCGCATCCGCGGCTCGAGTTGCAGGTGCTGGCCGCCGGCACGATGGTTTTGGAACGATTCGATCTTCCACTGCGGGTCGTCAAGTCGGATGGCTTTCCGATCAGAGGCGAGGTGTTTATCGAATTGGAGGGCTCCAATCCCGCGACGATGGCCAAGTCGATCGGTTACGGTGTCGTGGAATTCGCGAACGAGTTCCGCCGTCTGTTGCCAGATGTTGTCCTGGTGATCGGTGATCGTTACGAGGCGTTGGCTGCGACTATAGCCGCCGCATATATGAATATCTGCATCGCTCATATACAAGGCGGTGAGGTGTCCGGATCGATCGATGAAAGTGCGAGGCATGCAATTACCAAGTTTTCGCACTTCCATTTTCCAAGCACGCGGCGATCAGCTGAATATGTCATCAAGATGGGAGAACGCCCCGACACGATCCTGTCGGTGGGTTGTCCGAGTAGTGATATAGCGCGGCAGCTGGACCGCACCCTTCTGCCCGAAATCCTGAACAATCGGGGCAGTGGGGCGCACATCGATCCGGCACGCCCGTTCCAGCTCGTGATCTTCCATCCCACCACTACGGAGTATGGCAGCGAAGAGCACCAGATGAGCGAGCTCCTCGCGGCGCTGCGTATTCTGGAGCAGCCCACCGTGTTGTTGTGGCCGAACATCGACGCGGGATCGAATCATGTGAGCAAGCTGATTCGGCAGTTTCGTGATCAATGGCAGCCGGACTGGCTGCGTACGCTGAACAACCACAGTCCAGAAGAATACCTGAAAGTGCTGGCGAACGCGGCGTGTGCCATTGGGAATTCGAGCAGCTTCGTGCGTGACGCCGGGTATTTTGGTACTCCGGTCG
>JBFWYF010000715.1:0-4406 GCA_050186685.1 Pirellulaceae bacterium | reverse complement strand
GGATGCTTGGGCCTGTTACACTGCAGTCGGGGCTCGAAGTGATGACGCTTGGCGGCTCCGTGACGTTGACTGAGTCCTCGCCTGTCGAAGGCCAAGACGGTGAACTCCCTCCGTTGACGCTGATTGTGGACGGCGGCGTCGTCGCGGTGGGAGGTGCCGTGGGAAGTTCTGCTCGGCTGGGAACCGTGACGATCGAGGGACCGCGCAACGTGACCTTCCTGCAGTCGGTGCGGGCGGCGAGGCTGGTCCAATTCCAGGGGACCGGACTTACCACGTTCGCTGGCGCCATCGACACCAACGACCCGGCGCTGACGGGCCTCGACCTGGAAGGTGTGGCGTTTCACTTCCAGTCCGCCGTGCGAGCCAGCGGAGACGGTCGCATTTCCATCCGCCATAGCGGGCTGCTGGACATCGATCCGACCGCCGACATACGTATCGACGGACGCTTCAGCGAGTCGGGCGGTACAGTCGATCTCGGCGGGGATATCGCCACCTCCGGAGACTCCATCCATTTTGCGAGCCCCGTGCGACTCACCGACGGACAGGTCGGCAACGTCCTGATTAGTGCCGTGGCCGGAAGCCATCCCGCCGGCGCGTCGATCCAGTTTGAGCGAACGATTGAAGGTCAGACGAGTGGGGCGGAAAACCTGCTGCTGAACGCAGGGACTGGGGGCGACATCGTATTCCTGCAGTCCGTCGGCACGACCACTCGAGTGGGCAGCGTGACCGTGGTTGCGGCACAAGACGTCACCTACCACCAGGCGGCAAGAGCAGCCCGCATCGTTCAATTGAACGGAACGGGAACTACCGCGTTTTTCAGTTCCCTTGATCTCCATCACGACACCCTGACAGCGGCACAGGTCGACACGGTGAATGTGACGTTGTTGGGGCCCATGCAGACGACCGGCGAGGGGACAGTCCAATTCACCGTGACCGGCGAATTCGTCCTCGCCGCAACAGCGGACATGGTGCTGAGCGGCGGGTTCCAGCAGCTGGGTCCGGGCATCGTCCGAACCGCTGGCGATATCGCGACAAACGGAGGGTGGATCGAATTCGCGGGTGCCATCCAATTGACTGGCGACGTCCGCTGGTCGACCGGCGCGGGGCCGGGCGATGTGACGCTCCGGAGTACCCTCGATGGGGCGCAACCGTTACAGCAGAGTCTCACCATCGACACAGGCAACGGGGACGCGGTTTTCCTGGGCGCGATCGGCGGCAGCGTCCCTCTGCTTGCGCTCAGCATCACGCAGGCGAGGGACGTACAATTCACACAGCTCGTTACGGTCGGATCTCTCGTCCAGTCCGCCGGCGACGGCGAAACGCAATGGAGCGAAACGGTCACCGTGCTCGTCGGCGGAGGCACCGTCTTCCTGCATAACCGGGCCATTACGGCGGACGGGGATGTGCTGGCCCAGGGGAATGCCATCCGCTGGATTGCCGACGACGTCCTGACGATCGGGGCTGTGGTCAGCACGCAGACCGGGCCCATCACGCTGGAAAGCGGTAGTCTTCTGCACCTGCTGGCGGCTGGTCGGGTCACCAGCGCATCCGGCGATGTCATGCTGATTGGCGATCGGGATGCCACCGGTGGCGGGGCGGTACGGATGGAAGACGGATCCGTCGTCGTCGCGTCGTTCGGCGCCATCCAGGTGACGGCCACGGGGGACATTCAGCTAGGTCGGCTCGTGGCCCATTCGCTCGTGGCCCTCGAATCAACGGCGGGGCGGGTGGTCGACGGCGGCGACACCACAGGTGCGAACATTGTGGCCCCGCAATTGGCACTGAGGACCCACGCGGGCGCGGGACTGGAAGACCCGATTGAGACCAGCGTCCACATGCTGGCCGGAGTCAATTTTCTGTCGGGAGGCATCCGCCTCGCGAATGCCGGGCCAGAATTGCTGACGCTTGGCGAAGCCGACGGTCTCGCTGGTCTTATCAACGATGGCGAGGGACCTGTCGAGATCATTCACCTCGGTGGCATCGACGTGCTGCGCCGCGTGAGCAATCGAGGCGGAGGCGACACGATCCTGCGCGCCGAGCTGCCGGGCAACTTGAATATCGCCGCACCGGTACAGAATACGGGAGGGGACGGGTTTATCCTGCTGTTCGCGGGTGGCGATCTGATCATCCGCGATAGCCTGCCTGAGCCGTTCGATGCCAACGGCCAGCAGATTGAGAATCCCGCCGATCCCTTGCAGTTTTTCGAGATCTTTGTCGACGGCGAGGGAGGCGTCCGCGGGGCGGCGGCGGGACGAGTGCGGATCGATGATGGCGACCAGAATTTTGCCATCGTCCATACGGCCACGGGCCAGATGACGAATGCGCCGCCGATCGTCGAAATCGAAACAATCGATCAAGGCGGCTCGGACGTCGATGCCCTCGGGCGGGCCTTTGTCCGAGTCACGCTCGGTGATGCCACCCATCTCGAGACGAACTACCACATCACGATCGATTGGGGGGATGGAGAGGTCGAGAGCTTTCCGATCCCAGGTACAATCAATCCGCGGCGGTTACCGGATTTTCCTGGCAGCACGGAAGTGCGGTTCGTCAGCGGCAACGGGGCCGAAGGGGAATACATCTTCCTGCATCGGTACTTCGAGAACCCCAATGCGGAGAATCCGTCGGCGCCGGTGCCGATCCGGGTCGACGTCCGGTACGACGCGCGGGCCAGTGGAAATACGGCCGTAGATGCGAACCGGCCCGATACGGGGTCGCCGGTTTTTAACGGGATTCGCTTCTTCGAGTTGGGCGGTCAGGAGGTGTTTACGTCGCTGACCGACTCCTTCACGGTTCCTGGTTCGGGGGTGTTCGGGTTCGTCAAAGTGGTCGAAAGCGTGATCGTTCCCGTGGAGGCGCGCGTGGCGCAGGTGTCAACGGCCGCGGTTAGTCCCGCAATCTACACGCCTTCGTTCGGCGTGACCGACGAGTACGCGAGTGCGTCACTCGAGACGGAGGTCGTGGCCGAGTATCGGGTATTCATGCGGGTGGTCGACGACGTGACGCATACTGAGGGCTCGGATATTCCGCTCGACGAATCGGTGCTGGAAGATCCTGTCGCGATCTTCCGTAACCGGCGGTTCCCGAACGGACATTACCGGGTGTACCTCGAAGAGTTGCGGACACGGCGCATTCGTCTGATTCTGGACGTCCACATTTACAATGGTCGTGTCGTTCCACCCAACTTCCGGGAAGCGGTGGGCGAGCAGCGCTCGTCGGCACCGGCAGACGCGTCGGCGGTGCCCTCCGGGGCAAATGCCGCTCGGGATCCCACGATTATTCCGCGCGCCGCGTTGGCGGCCTTCGGGGGTGGGCGAGTCTCGCCAGCCGCGGATGCCAGACCCGCCACGGCATGGTTCGAATCGAGCGATGTGGCCTTATTGGCCGGTCGCCCGAAACTTTCCGCGGAACAGCCCCAGTCCAGCACAACCGGGGCGCGCGAGCCGGAGCCCGCGTCTGGCCGTGCAGCTGCCACGGCGGCCAACGCCGGTACGGAGTTGGACCGTGGATTGGATCCAGCTGCCGGCGCGGCAGGCCTCTTGGCGGGCGGGCTCGTAGTCCGTACTCACTCCGGCGCAGCGGGCCCCGAGCGCCCGTGCATCTCGGCGATTCCCCGCTTGACCAAGGCCGCGCGACGTTGGCGCCGATGGCGTGGTGTCGAAGACGCGGCGCTCCCGGACGACACTCGGATCGCCCATGGCCAGGCAACGCCCCGACGCGTCGCCGATTCCCCGTGACAGTCAGGCAGGTAACATGATGAGCCATTGTCCTCACTGCAGCCGCACCATTTCCGCCTCGGACGAGGCGCAACGGGTCTGCCCGCACTGTGGCCAGCCGTTGGATCGCCACGCCTCCCCCGGCTCGGAGACGGTCGTCGAAATTGTGCCGGATGTCACGCCCTCGGAGGGTGACGATGCGATGCGGCCCGTCGATTTGGTGGCGTCTCCTCTGCCGCCCCCCGACGAGGCGCGCATGACCCTGCCAGCCGGGGCCAGTGCCCAGACGGTCGGCTCGGGCGAGTTCCTGGATGTCGAAGCGGCCGAGCGCTTTTCACGAGCCACCGACGAGGTACGTCGCGGTCGATCGACGATTGCGTCAGACCATGACGATACTGCCACAGGCGCCGATCCGAGCAAAACGGTCGTCGCAGGCCGCGGGCTGCCGACGGTCGAGCAGGACTTTATCGAACTTCCCGACGAGCCTCTGACCGATCCTCCCGCGGACACGGGACGGATCGCTCAGACATTGGACTCGATCGACTTTCCTCAAGATGTGCCAGTGCTCGACGATCCCCGGCGGACCGTCGATGCGAGCCGTCTGGCGCAGACGCTGGACTCGGATTCGGTGGGCGAGAGTGGAGTTCCGCTGCCGTGGCTAACCGGTGACGGCAATCCCATTGCACGCACGGT
>JBFWYF010000714.1:0-4408 GCA_050186685.1 Pirellulaceae bacterium | reverse complement strand
GCAACGACACGATCTTCGCGGGCAACGGCAACGACACGGTGTCGATCGGCAACAGCGACACCGGCGACAAGCTTGTCTACATGGACAAGCTGCAGGACTACCTGAACATCATCTCGACGACGGGCAACCACATTGCCTATCTCGGCGAGAACAACGACAACGCCTTCCTGGAAGCCAACTCGGGCAACATCCAGGTCTTCGGCGAGAGCGGCAACGACAAGATCTACGCCCAGAACTTCGGTTCTGACACGCTGGACGGCGGCAACGACGACGACGAGGTCGCGATCGGCGACGGCTCGATCGGCCGCAAGTCGCTGATCGGCGGCTTCGGCGACGACACCATCGACGTCCAGGACTCGTCGGGGTATGCCCCGAACCAGATCCTGCCGAACACGCAGGTCTCGGTGAACGCGGGCGAGGGCACGGACACGGTGCACTATCACCGCGGCCTGTTCCTGCCGGACGAGAACAACGGTGGCGACGACAACGACACCATCACCTTCGAGCAGGCCACCTGGCTGATCCTGCGCGACAAGTCGATCGAGAACTTCGAGACGATCAACTGGTCGGGCGAGGATGACTCGGTCGTCTTCGCGGACGGCAACAACACCCGCACGGGTGGTGCGGCCGTGACCGTCAACGGCAACTCCGGCGAAGACTTCATCGACGCCAGCCGTGAGACCGCGTCCAGCTACGTCCTGAACGGTGGCGACTACAGCGACACGCTGAAGGGCGGTGCTGCGGCCGACTCGCTTCGCGGCGGCTCGGACGAGGACCTGCTGACGGGCGGCGGCGGTGCCGACCAGTTCCGGATGATCGAGCAGTGGAATTCCACGAGCTACAGCGACGTCATCCAGGACTTCACCGGCAACCTCGACAAGCTGGTGTTCAACGGCAACGCCTTCAGCGACATCTCGGCGATCGACGGGTACAAGGGCACGGCTGGCAACAGCGCGACCGCCAATGACAACCTGCTGATCGCGACGGGCCAGAGCTACACTTCGCTCGCGGAGTTCGATGCCTTCCTCACGGCGGGCACGGCGGACACCGACAAGCCTGGCTTCTACATCTTCTTCAACGGCTCGGCGAACCGCGGCGAGATCTGGTTCGACACGAGCATGGTCAGCACCGACGGTGCGGTGCTGGTGGCGACCTTCAACAACATCACGGCCGTCAACCAGCTGGCCCAGTTCAACGAGGGCCCGTCCGGCGGCAACTCGGGCGACTTCGTGATCATCTGATCGCGGACCGCTGACTACAGCATCAGGGCCGGGGGGAAACCCCCGGCCCTTTTTCTTTGCCCGGCCCTTTTTCTTTGGTGATTATGTACTTCGCACCACCGGGCCCGGTGGTGGTAGGATTCGGCCCTCAAACATTGGGAGGCCGCATTGGAGAACCCGCCCAACCTGCTTCAGGAATTGCTACGCGGGCAATTCGATCTGACAGTCGATCAGCAAACCGACCGTTTCGCCGGGATGGTCATTCATCTGGCGACGTTGACGCTCCTGATAGACCTCGGCCTGGTAACAATCGAAGAAGCAGCTCGGCGAGTTGAAGAAAGTCAGCATTGGCTACCGACTGCTCGGGATGACCCTCGCGTAGCCGATCGGCTAAAGCTGATAACTCACTGGCTACGCCTTCACGACAAGCCCACTCGGCCGCGATGGCAGCCCCAAGTGATTGAAGGCGGGAAAGTCGATCCGCCCCAGTCAGATCGGACATAGTCGCCCCCATAACGAAGAAGCCCCGGATCACTCCGGGGCTTCGGTCTTTCCAGCCTTGCGGCTCTTGGGTTTGGGATCGGGTGGCGGCGGAGCCTTCGCGATCTTGGCGAGTGTCGCGTCGAACTTGGCGGCGGATTCGTCTGAGCTAGCCGCGCGGGCGGCCTCGATGAATTTGTCAATCTGTGGCTTAGGCTTGTCCGCGGTCATGGAAGTGGGACCGGGTAGAATTGCCCGTTACTCTTTAGTTCATATATGAACGGCGCGGGTAGGCGCTCGCTGTTTCCGATCATCTTCTCGTGTTTTCGAACGAAATTACAAAGTGATACCCATTTAGGTTCGCTCGCACACCGGAGATAGAAGCATCTAATTTTGTGCTGCTTGATCGCTTTTGCTTCAACCTCAATAAGGTGGAATTTTCGATCTTGCGATAGCACCACCCACCCTTGAGCCCCAACAACTTCTAGCCACTGATCGTCGGGCATCGCTTGCGGAAATCCCTCGCCTTGGTGCCACTTGATCCGTACGGGCGGATTCATGGATTTCAACGCCTGAGGCAGGCGAGTCCCAAAGTTCCTATCAAAGAAGAACGTTAGTGGACCCACGAGTTCGGCCGGTCGGTGTCGACATTCACTCCTTCGAATCTCAATGCAGAGAAGACCGTCGCGGGGGCTAGGGCATAGTCGTCAGATATATCGCCAACACTTTCGCCGGCCCCCCAGCGCTCCTTCAGCACCCATGTCGGAATGCCATCAACGTGGGGCGCCCCAAACGCGACGCGCGGGTCGATAGACACTGGGCTCTCCAGTCCCCCTAGTTTCCATCGCAAGACTATGCCGCCGTCAGACTCGTACTCGAACTCTCGAAGCAGTCCGCTCAAGATCTGATTCCAAGCAAGCTGGCCACTCTCACTCACAACGATCAGTTTTCCCTTAGCGTTATCGCTAACCAGCTGATCGTAATCCATGAGAATCTGCTTACCATCCGTCTTGAAGCGATAGTAGGCAAATGGAAACTCGCGATCAAATTCCTTCGATAGGTACTCGCGCGCACGACGAATTGTCGCCAGCTTAACGCCCGACTCCCGCATTGCCGCGACTACGCCCACCTCGATAAGCTGCAGGTAGGACAGCGCCTTGCCACCCGCGCGCTCCGATATCGCGGGCAGATTCCCGCCACTCACCTTCTGCCAGTTGCCAATTGTCTGGGGCGTGGTTCGGGCGTAGCGCGCGGCCTCCGCCACCCGGTAAGACGGCAGTGTGATTCGGTGGCGCCACAGATCAGCCCGAGCCGGTGTCATTGTGCATCCCGCCTCACGCACTAGATCGTTGATACGTCAGCCGCTTCCCAACAATGCCGGCGAATACCTTCTCGGCGCGGCGTTCGTCGTTCACGCCCAGCGCCGCCCGCTCATTGTAGCGGAAGTCGAACTCCGCCAGGTAGCGGTGAAGGTGCTTCTTGGCGCAGTGCTGATAGACGCCCTTCATGCCGCGCTTGAACACGGAGAAGAAGCCTTCGATCGTGTTTGTGTGGATCGGGCCGCGGCCGTACTCACCGGCGCCGTGGGCCACGAAGTCGTGCGCCGCGAACTTCTCGCCCAACCGCTTGTACTGCCCGGCCTCGTCCGTCATCACATGCGCCTCGGCGGCGATGTTGGCGGTCAGGATCGGCGTCACGTCCGCCGCCTTAAGGCTGTCCACCACCATGGAACGCGCGCGGCCGGTGGCTCGGTCCACGAGGGACAGAACCTTGTGCTTGTGGGCGTAGCCGCGCCCCTTCTTCTCGCCCTTGGGCTTCACGGTGCGGTCGTTGCCGATGAAGGTCTCGTCGACCTCGACAATGCCGCCGGCCCCGCCGAAGGGAGCCAGATCGCCGGATCGCATAGCCTCGCGGATGCGATGCGCCATGAACCAGGCCGTCTTGTAGGTCACTTCCAGCGTCCGGTGCAGCTGATGGGCGCTAATGCCCTTCTTGCTGGACGCCATCAGATAGACCGCCTGGAACCACTTGTAGAGTTCGACGTGGGAGGACTCGAAGATCGTCCCGACGCGAACCGTGAAGTCCTTCTTGCACGCCTTGCAGCGGCGCAGGCCGACCCGGGACCGCTTCCCCTTCAATTCGTAGGCCTCCCCGACCACGCCGCAGTGCGGGCAAACAACGCCAGTCGGCCAAACGATGCTTTCCAGCTTCGCGACTGCGGCGGCTTCGTCATGGAAGAAGGGCTGAGTGAGTACGCTCATGCCCAGCATAGTGCCTGATCATGCTGGTGGTGTCAAGTATATAAGCGCCTTTTCTTTGCCCGGTCCTTCGTCTTCGCCGGAGCGGCCTGTGACGGATATCACAGGGGCGGCGAGCGGCCGCAGCCCTGTCGGGCGACGCAACTGCGCCAACTGTTGCGCCGCCGCAACAATGGGTCGTGCCGGCTGACGATTCTCGCGGTGGCGCCGGGATTGCCCTTGCCTGAAATTCGATCGGCCTACTAGCTTCCGGTGTCTGCGGGCTGGGAGCCGGCGGCGACGCGCACCTGTGCGGTCGTCGGGTGCGACAAGAGGAGGCGAGTATGGCAGTCATTAGCTGGAATGGGGCGAGCAACCTCGATCTGAAGATGTTGGGGCAGTCGTTCGACTTCCGTTCGGACGTTCTCCAGATTTCGGATCCGTCGCTGCAGGCCCAGCAGTTCGACCTGG
>JBFWYF010000713.1:0-4416 GCA_050186685.1 Pirellulaceae bacterium | reverse complement strand
TCAGACAGCCGCCGGCGGCCATGTAGCCTTTGAACACTGACTCTTCCGAGCGATCAGCGACGTGCAAGTCGATGGCCCGTTTGCGTCGCAAACTGCGCTCGACACCGTCGGCCGTCTCGAGGCTCACACATGCGTCATTCCAGGTGATTGCCGGGCCCATGGGAGCCAGTGCTGAGGAGACGACCGCGCGGCGCAGCTGGTCCACGATTCGCGTTACATCGTCCTGAACATCGAAGTGGGTGTCCTGAACGTCGGGGCCTTCGACGTGGATCGACCAGCTTAGTTCGCTCGCACCGCTATGAGGGATCCGGAGCGTCGCGAGGACATCACCGCGAGCGATCACGACTCGCGAGACGGGCTCGTCGTCGGAGGCGAGCGTCCAGTGGCAGGTTCCCCCGGCAGCCGCGGTGCTCGATATATTGAAGACGGCCAGCGAGTGTGCTTCCGTGTCGTCATCCACGGCATTCACGCTCGCCAGTGGCCCCAGGAACTGGCGGATCAGCACCTCGTCTCGTCCAAACTGCCGCAGGATCGCCGACCGCGAGCGATCGCGCAGATACCGGGTCCAGCGAATCTGCCGTACGGGAACTGCCACGGAGGAACCCGGCTCATTGGGGCTCAAAGCCCACTCCCGCAGCCACTGCCACGCGGGATGGGACCACTCGGGGGCGCCGGGGACCACGATGGCACCGGCGTCCCGCCGAATCAATTCGATCTCGTAGGCCAGCATCACGTCGCAGGCTGGGTGCAGCACGAGCAAGGGGATACCGGTTTGCGCCAGTCGGCGGAGCGGTTCGTCGTCCATCGATTCGGCCGGTGGTGGCGCGTAGATCACTGCGTCGAGAGTGCCCTGGGCGAGCAGCCCGTCCCACTGCGATTCCACACGCACCGCGGGAAACGACGCTCGGATCGCATCGACCAGGGAGCCTGCCTGGGCCGCGGCGACCAGTTCGTCCGGCCCCTCGGCCAGCTTCCGGGCCAAGGCGGGGAATAGTGCGTCGGTACCATAAAACGCCAGTCGCATTGCGGTGGAACTACCTGCCTTAACATGGTGAGAGTCGGTATCGCGCTGATGCCGGGACGGCCTGACACACTGACTTTATCGAATTTGCCGGCGTTCGTCGCGAGCCCTCCCCGGCGCGAGTCCGTTACAGTCGCTTTACGAACTCCTCCCGGACCTTCGGCTAGAATACAGTCGGATGGCGAACCGACACGCCGGTTGGCCCGAATCCTGGGTCCGTCGCAAAAGGTGTTCGGACGCCGTCGCGAGACATTCTGGACTATCCGCCGGTTCCAACCTTATGAGAGCTCGCCGAATTCTCACCGTCGAAGACGATTCCGCGATCCGGCGCGGCATCGTGGATTCGTTGACGTTCGCTGGATTCGAGGTGTTGCAGGCCGCCGATGGCCAGGAGGGACTCGAACTAGCCGTGCAGGCCGAGTTCGATCTCCTGTTACTCGACCTGGTCCTGCCAAGGCGGTCGGGACTGGAACTCTTGAAAGAACTGCGAGTCCTTCGTCCAGCAGTGCCGGTGATCATTTTGTCGGCGCGCGGCGAAGAGAACGATCGCGTGCAGGGCCTGCGATGGGGAGCCGACGATTATGTGGTAAAGCCGTTCAGCGTGCGGGAGTTGCTCGCACGTGTGGACGCCGTCCTACGCCGTTCGGCCGAACGCCCGTCAGCCGCCGCGCAGGTCCACTTTCCGGGCGGGATGGCCGACTTCGAGCGTCGCGAACTGCGATTTGCCGACGGGCATTGCGAGGAGTTGTCCGAGCGCGAATGCGACCTGCTCCGCTATCTGGCGACGCACACGCAACGGGCGATCGCCCGCGACGAATTGCTGGCCAACGTGTGGCGGATCAGTCCGCACGGGACCGAAACCCGGACCATCGACATGCACATCGCACGTCTGCGTGAAAAACTGCAGGACAATTCCGCACAACCACGCATCATTTTGACCGTCCGCGGCAAGGGCTATAAATTCGCGGGCGGGTAACAGGCCCTTGCGCCAGGCCCGCGGCTGAAACACCGTCCGCAGCTTCCCCATGAAGTACCCTGCCCACTACTGGCTGCTCTACGCACTCGCGTTGGCCGTCGCGGCCAGCGCGCTGGCATGGTTGTCGCGCGAGGCGCTGATCCTGGACCGGTCGGAGGCCCGGGCGCGGCAGCAGGCGGAGCTAGAAGACAGTATCGGCCGGGCTTTGTGGCGCATGGACGTGCGGATGATGCCGCTGATTGCGACCGAGGCCGCGCGGCCCCATTTCCTGTACCAGCCGTTTTACGTGCCGCCTGGTGGCGGCGGCGAGAAGGGAACGGTTCCCACGGTTCCGTCCCCCTTGCTGAGTCAACGGCCCGAATTCGTTGTCCTGAACTTTCAGCTCGATGCGGACAACCGCTGGACGTCGCCTCAACTGCCGGCCCAGCAGGAATGGCCCCGGGCCGTCGCGGCGGGCGTGCCGCAGGCGGAGTTGTTGCGTTGCGCGGTGCAGTTGGAACAGCTGCAACAGGACGTCGCGTACCCGCAGTTGGTCCGCGAGTTGCCGGAGGAGTCGATTCACAGTCCGGCCACCGGCTCGGCTCCGCCAGCGTCCGGCGTCGACGATCTGGCCCAACAGCAGATTGTGGTCAACGAAGTAAGCGGTGCCGACGCTTCCCCTCAAGACGGCGCGTCGGATCTGCCGCAGACGGGTGCGTATGGTCCCGTCGAAGACGCATCGCGGCTACAGCGTTCGCAGTACCGCAATTCCGCGGATCTCGCCAATCGCAACCTCAAATTCCAATCCCTGGCCAAGCAACAGTACGTCCAGCAACGCCAGGAGCTGTCGGAACCCTCACAACCCGACGTGCGGGAAGGGATCAGCCGGCCCGTGTGGATCGGCGAGCGGTTGCTGCTGGCGCGGCGGATCACAGTCTCCGGAACGGCGATGGTCCAGGGATGCTGGCTTGACTGGCCCAGCATCAAGCGAGACCTCTTACAGGAGGTGGCCGGACTGCTCGCGTCCGCCGACCTTCTGCCCGTGACGGATGCGGCTCAGGCCAACGTGCATCGCTCGCTCGCGACGTTGCCCGTGCAGCTTGTCGTCCCCGAGGTGGAAGCAGCCGCCGGATCGTGGACTCCGTTGCGCATGTCGCTGGGTGTGGCGTGGATCTGCCTGGGGCTCGCCGCCCTGTGTGGCGGCATGCTGCTGCACGGCCTGCTGACACTGAGTGAACGGCGCGCGGCCTTTGTGTCGGCCGTCACGCACGAACTGCGTACACCCCTGACGACGTTCCGCTTGTATTGTGAGATGCTCGCTCAGCAGATGGTACCGGATGCGGCCAAGCGCCAGCAGTATCTCGAGACGTTGCGCGTCGAAGCAGACCGACTGGGACACCTGGTCGAGAACGTGCTGGCCTACGCGCGTCTCGAGCGTGGCAGGGGGCGGCGTCACCGGGAATGTCTGACTGTGGCAGACATCGTCGAACGGGTTGCGAGCCGCTTTGCCGAACGGGCACAACAGGCAGGCATGGAATGGGAAACCACGCTCGATGCCGCCGATGCCCGTCTTCTGGTTCATACCGATCCGGCGGCTGTGGAGCAGATCTTGTTCAATCTGGTCGACAACGCCTGCAAGTATGCGGCGCGGGCGGTCGACCGGCGCATCCACCTGCGAGTCGTGCAGCAAGGCCGGGATATCGGATTCACGGTCACCGACCACGGGCCCGGCATCGCGCCTGACATGGTGGGCCGTCTTTTTCGCCCGTTCAGCAAGTCGGCCCAGGACGCGGCCGATTCCGCTCCGGGCGTGGGGCTGGGACTCGCACTGTCGTTTCGGCTCGCGCGCGATCTGGGTGGCCGGCTCGAACGCGTCGGGATGTCCCAATCGGGCACATCGTTCTGTCTGGTTTTACCCGTCAGCTCTCCCGGCCAGTGACACCGGGGACGAAGCGAATCAGAGGTGCCGGAGCGAAGACGAATCGTCGAGAGGAATAATCGCGTGCAAGCGCACCCGCCTGACGAGCCGAGAATTCCCTTACCACCGCGGCCGCTGCGCGGCGTGGCGGTGGTTATTCCGCGAGGAAGCCGCCTGCTGGTGATCCGCCGCTCCGCACTGGTGAGGGCACCTCGCATGTACTGTTTCCCGGGCGGTGGATTGGAAGCTGGAGAGTCTGAGGCGGAGGCGGTCGTGCGCGAGGTACGGGAGGAGCTGCGAGTCGAGGTCCAACCGATCCGGCCTCTCTGGTCCAGCGTCACACCGTGGTCGGTGGAGCTCTCTTGGTGGCTCGCCGAATTACCCGACGGCCACGAACCCGCCGCGAATCCCCAGGAAGTGGAATCGGTACACTGGCTCGAGCTAAGTGAAATCCGCCAGTTGCCCCAGCTATTGGCCAGCAATCACCATTTCCTGGATGCCTGCGACCGCGGTGAGATCCGC
>JBFWYF010000712.1:0-4424 GCA_050186685.1 Pirellulaceae bacterium | reverse complement strand
AGATAGCGATGTCAGAATCGGGACGAACGACGCTCGGCGTAAGGCAAGGGATGGTCGTGAGCGCGATGGTGCTGGGACTGTTGTGGTCCTGGCCCTCCCCACGCGGCTGGGCGCAGGCCGACGGAGGATTCTTTGAAGTCCCCTGCGATCCGAGTCTCATGGTCGGAGCTCCCGCCGACAAAAAGTTCGATGATCGCAAGATCAAGCAGTTGCAGTTGCTGAAGAACAACGTGTTGACCGGCAGTCTGGCCTTTGCGGAAAACCGCGGCAACCTCGATCTCTGGTATGGCAAGTACGTATTTCGTGTGTTTTCGCACCTCGACCAGCTCCAGAAGCTGCCGGAACGCCGCAAGGAAGTTGTCGATGACTTGCGCCGTGCACGTTCGCGCGAGGCCCGCGACTACCTGCTGGCCGAGACCATGAAGTTCATGAAAGTGTATGCGTCCAATACCCGCTTCAACTTCCATCCGGCCGTGCGTTACAACGCGTTGCTGCTGATCGGCGAGTTGAACAAGGAGGAAGTGTCCACGCAGCAGCGGTATCCGAATCCGCTTCCCGAGGCGCTGACGTTCCTGATTGACGAGTACAAGAAGCCCAATCAGTCGGAAGCGCTCCGTTTGGCGTGTATGCTCGGGATCCTCCGTCACGCCCAGCTCAACTGGGGCCGACCGGAAGCCGATCGCATTCCGAACGCCCAGCGTTCGGACATCGCTGTCCAGATGCTGGCCCTGATTGGCACCTCGACACCGACCGGAGATGCGACGCCCGAGGGGCACGTCTGGATGCAGCGCCGCGCGCTGGACGTCCTGGCCGCCCTGGGCGCGATGAGCAGCGACAAGGTGAACCAGGCCGTCACGAAAGTGTATCGCGATCACGACGCCGATTTGTTGCTGCGGCTTACGGCCGCCAGCACACTCGGACATCTGCCGCTGAAGCCCCCCGCCAATTCCACACTGGATCCTGTTTCCGAAGCGCTGCATCTGGGTGGGTTGCTCGTCGAAGCCTGTCAGCAAGAGATCAAGAACATTGATGAGTTTCTACAGGTCGGTACGGGGGCCATGGACCCCTACGGCATGATGATGGGTGGCATGAGCATGGGGGGCGTCGCCGATGGCATGATGATGTCCGGCGCCGAAGGCGGTGGCCTGCCGGGAGGCATGCCTGGTGACATGAGTGGCCTGCCGGGTGGGGATATGATGGGTGGCGGGATTGGCTACGGAGGTCCCAAGGATCCTCAGTTGGATTTGTTCCGCCGGCGGTTGAAGTACGAAGTGGTGAGCGTCGAGCAAGGTTTGGCCGGCATCAAGCGGCTCGTGCCGAAGGGCTCTCCGAAGGAAGCGGTGGTGCAGCGCATCGACGACCAGGTCCAGGCCATCAAGAAGGCGACGGATCCGCCGCCCATGGCCCTCACTCTGCCGGCCTTCCAGAAGAGCATCAAGGACAGCCTGCTGCGTCTGGAAGCTCTCACGGCTTCGGTGCTGCCGAAGGACGATGCGGCCCCACCTGAATCCCCCGCCTCGAAGCCCAAATCCAGCGACGTACCGACACTCTCGACGTCCACAGGGACCGCCAAGAAGGCGAAGCCCTCGGGCACCAAGCCTACAAATCCGGCAAAGCGACCGGCGTCACCCAAGAAGAAGTAACCTCGCCGTCGTGTCGTTCGTCCGAGAGTGGGCGCCCATCCAGGGCAGCCACTCAAGCGTGTCTTGACGGGGTTTCTCGCACCCGTTCAATTTGGCACTATGCTTGCCATCGAATACGCCCAACAGCTCATCCGTTTCGATTCGACCTGGTACCGCTCCAATCTGGAAATCAGCGACTTCGTCGAACAGCAGCTGATGCAATTGGGATTCACGACGGAGCGCGTCGAGTTCCTGGACAGCGCGGGAACCCGTAAATGCAATGTGCTCGGCCGGCGCGGCGAGGGCCCTGGCGGGCTGGCTTATTTCTGCCATACGGACGTCGTACCAGCGGATACCTGGTTCACGACGGAACACGGACCGTTCGAAGGAGTCGTCCGCGACGGCCGGCTCTACGGTCGGGGCAGCTGCGACATGAAGGGCTCACTGGCCTGCATGCTGGCCGCAGTTAAACAGCAGAGTCATCAAACGTGGCGGGCGCCCCTCTATATCTCCTGCACAGCGGACGAGGAAATCAACCATGGGGGGATCGACCAGGTCGTACAGCGGTCGCAGTGGTTTCGCGACCTGCGCGCGGGCGGCGCGTGTGGCATCGTGGGCGAACCGACGATGCTCGAGCCCGTTTACGGCCATAAGGGAGGCTGCCGGATCATCATCCGGTCCCGCGGACGAGCGGCCCATTCCAGTACCGGCCTGGGTTGCAATGCCAACCTCGCCATGATTCCCTTCCTGGTCGAAGTCAAAGCGGTCTATGACGAAACCCAGTCGGACGCGCGGTGGCAGAATCCCGAGTTCCAGCCGCCGACGATTTGTCTGAACTTCCTGATCTCCGACCACACGCGGGCACCCAATGTCACGCCGCCGGAGAGCACCTGCATTGTTGCCTTTCGTCCTATGCCGGGCACGGACACCGCGGCCATCGTTGAGCGTCTGCGACAGGCGGCGGTCGCCAACGGACTGGAATTCCAGCCGGAATTGTCGCTGGCCCCCTTCTATTGCGATCCGCGTTCCCCCTATATGCAGACCGTCGTGGAGTTCACTGGCGGGGCACGCCCGCGAACCGTAGCGTATGGCTCCGAGGCCAGCAACCTCGCCGAGCTTCGCAACCTCGTGGTACTGGGGCCCGGCAGCGTCGAACAAGCCCATACCCATGACGAATGGATCTCGCTGGAGCAACTCGAGCGCGGCACACGCCTCTACGAGGCGTTTCTTCAGCGATACTGCATCGCCCCTCCCCAAGCTTCCTGAACAAGCGTTCGCTTATGACCACCTACTTTGCCGCGGGTTCCCCGACCACCGCATTGACCGACCAGCAGGTCCGCGAAGCCCTATTTCAGTGCTACGCGCAGCTCGGACCGCGCCGTCGCGTGCTCGCCATTCCCCCGGATTTCACCCGCTTCAACAGCCGGGGCGGACAGCTGACGTGCTGGACCCACGAATACTTCGGCGAACGGCTCGTCGACGTCATGCCGGCGCTGGGCACCCATTTCGCCATGCCGGACTGGCAACGCGAGAAGATGTTCCCCGGACTCCCCCCTCACCTCATCCGGGAACATCGCTGGCGCGAGGATGTCGTGACCGTGGGCGAGGTTCCCGCGGAGTTCGTGTCCGCCGCCACGGAAGGCATCTGGAATCAACCCTGGCCCGCTCAGCTGAACAAGTTGATCTGGGAAGGAGGGCATGACCTGATCATTTCGATCGGCCAAGTGGTGCCCCACGAAGTCATCGGGATGGCCAATTACAACAAAAACCTGTTTGTCGGCACAGGCGGAGTACGCGGGATCAACGAAAGCCACTTCATCGGCGCTGCCTACGGCATGGAACGAATGATGGGACGTGCCGACACGCCCCTCCGACGGCTGCTGAACTACGCCCAAGATCATTTCTGCGAGCACCTCCCCCTGCTGTACGTGCTGACGGTGGTCGGAACGAACGAGCGCCGAGAACTCGTCCTGCGCGGGCTGTTCATCGGGGACGATCACGAGTGCTTTGAACGCGCTAGCGAACTCGCCGTCCAGGTGAACTTCACTGTCCTGCCCCAGCAACTCGACCGAGTTGTCGTCTATCTGGATGAAGAGGAGTTTCACAGTACGTGGCTCGGCAACAAGGCCATTTATCGCACTCGGATGGCGCTCGCGGATCGTGGCGAACTGATCGTGCTGGCCCCCGGCGTCCGCACGTTCGGCGAAGATCCGCAGATCGACGCGCTCATCCGCAAGTACGGCTATCGCACGACGCCCGAGATCATGCGCTTCATGAAGGAGAACGCGGACCTGCAATCGAACCTATCAGCCGCCGCGCACTTGATCCACGGCTCGCCCGAGAACCGCTTCCGCGTCGTCTATTGCCCCGGCCACTTGACGCGACGCGAAATCGAGAGCGTCGGCTATACCTACGGCGACCTGGCGACCATGCTCGCCCGTTACCAACCCGCCCAGCGCATCGACGGCTGGAACACCCTGGAAGACGGTGAGCGGTTCTTTTACATCAGCAACCCGGCACTCGGCCTGTGGGCCTATGAAGGCCGCCTGACAGGTTAGACGCGTGGTGAGTTCCGCGCGGGGCCTCCGCCGCGTTCGCGCCAACGGAGTATCCACAGGGAAGCGCCGAGGGACGTCGGGGACAAGCGACGAGAGACGCTGAGTTGATCAGGATCGTACGAGGCCGTGCACGATGTCGATGTCCAACGGTTCCACCAGCCCCGCTTGCAGACGCTCCACCGCAATAGCTCCCATGACGGCGTTGTCGGTGCAAAGTGCCAGGGGAGCGATGTGCAGCTCGCAT
>JBFWYF010000711.1:0-4426 GCA_050186685.1 Pirellulaceae bacterium | reverse complement strand
GGCCAATAAGTGCCGCCGAAAAACGGCTCGAGTGCTGGAGTCAAGAACACCGACATCGGCCAGCCGCCATGTCCCGTCATCATCTGAACGGCATGCATGTAAATCTGGTCGACGTCAGGCCGCTCTTCCCGATCGACCTTGATACACACAAAGTGTGCGTTCAGCTTGGCGGCGATCCCCAGATTCTCGAAGCTCTCGTGTTCCATGACATGGCACCAGTGACACGCCGAGTAACCGATCGACAGGAAGATCGGTTTGTTCTCGGTGTGGGCCCGCTGCCAGGCCTCGGATCCCCAGGGATACCAGTCAACGGGATTGTTCGCGTGCTGCAACAGGTAGGGGCTCGTTTCACGTGCAAGTCGATTGGACATGTGCAGCTCGCTTTTTCTAGCGAAAGGACTGATCTCGGCCAGGGAACTCCATGCGGCGAACGTCGTCGCGATAGCGTTCCACGGCCCCTGTCACAACACTCCGCAAGTCCGCATACGGCTTCACGAATTTCGGGACATACCCCGCAGTCAGACCCAGCATGTCGTTGACAACCAGAATTTGGCCATCGCAGTCCGGGCCCGCTCCGATGCCGATCGTAGGAATGCGCAGCTGGCGCGTGATGTTCTCGGCCAACGGCGCCGGCACGCACTCGACCAGCACGGCAAAGGCGCCGGCTTCTTGCGCGGCGAGAGAATCAGCGAGCAACCGGGCCTCGTCCCGCTGGACCTTGTAACCCCCCATGGCGTGTACGCTCTGGGGACGGAGCCCCACATGGGCCATTACCGGAATGCCGGCCGATACCAGTGCGCGGATCACATCCGCCTGCTCGGCCCCGCCCTCGAGTTTCACGGCCTGGCAACGGGTTTCCTTGAGCACACGTCCTGCATTCTCGATCGCCCGATAAGCCCCGACATGGTACGTGGGAAAAGGCATGTCGACGACGACCAGCGCGTGCTGCACCGCTCGCCCGACCATTTCCGCATGATAGATGATTTCGTCCAGCGTCACGGGCAACGTCGTTTCATGCCCCTGCACGACCATCGACAAGCTGTCACCCACCAGGATGCCTTCAATGCCCGTCGCATCCAGCAACTCGGCGGTCGGGTAGTCATAAGCCGTCAGCATGCTAATCTTGTGTCCCTGGGCCTTGAAGGCCATAAAATCGGGCACGGTAATGCGACGGGTGCGTGGAGTCATAAGCGAACTAAGGGGAAGGACCGGCTCGGGGTAGCTTCAGCACATGGCACGGCCCGCACGGCCGGGAATGCACCAGTGATCCCACTCCCATCCGTCCGGCGCACCGCATTGTGGTCGCGACCGGACACACTGACAATCGTAGGCGGATTGCCCTGAAAGGAAAAAATGAAGTTCGACGATCAACTCGCCCGACATCTCCGCGGGCAGTTCCCCGCGCTGGCCCGCCAGGTTGACGGTGCGCCCGCTGTGTTCTTCGATGGGCCCGCCGGAACGCAGGTTCCGCAGCGGGTTATCGATGCCATCAGCCATTATCTGACGACCTGCAACGCCAACCATGGTGGCGTGTTTGCCACCAGTGTGGAAAGCGACGCCCTCCTGGCGGAGGCCCATCGGGCGCTGGCGGATTTTCTGGGAGCGTCCGACCCGGACACGGTCTATTTCGGACAGAACATGACCTCGCTGACCTTCGCCTTGTCGCGGGCCCTTTCCCGACGCTGGCGGGCGGGCGATGAAATCCTGGTCACGCGACTCGACCACGACGCCAACGTCTCGCCGTGGGTACTGGCCGCCCAGGACGTGGGTGCCGCCGTCAAGTTCGCCGAAGTACGCCGGGATGACTGCACGTTGGATCTCGATCAATTGCGGCGTCAGCTCACCCCCCGCACCCGCCTGGTGGCTGTCGGTTGTGCCTCGAATGCGACAGGCACGATCAACCCCGTCCGACAGATCGGCGAATGGGCCCATGCCTTAGGCGCAACGGTCTTCCTCGACGCCGTCCACTTCGCACCGCATGCGCCGATCGACGTCGCACAGCTCGGCTGCGACTTCCTGGCGTGCTCAGCTTACAAGTTTTTCGGCCCTCATCTGGGCGTCCTGTGGGGGCGGCGGGAGTTGCTCGAGGATCTGGCCGCCTACAAGGTCCGCCCCGCTCCGCACGAGTTGCCTGGCAAGTGGATGTCGGGCACGCAGAGCCACGAGGCGATAGCGGGTGCCCGCGCGGCCGTCGACTACCTGGCCGACATTGGCCGCCTGCTCCAACCGGGCGCCCCCGACCGGCGCTCGGCTTTGGTCGCCGCCATGGAGGGCATTCGGACCTACGAAGGGGAACTCGTCCAGCGGCTACTCGCCGGCCTGCGCGAAGTGCCGTGGTGCCGCATCCACGGCATCACGGACCCGGCCCGCCTGAACGAACGGTTGCCCACCGTGGCCATCAGCCATCCCCAGGTACCATCGATCGAGCTCGCCCGCCGGCTCGCCGCACGCGGCATTTTTGTCTGGCACGGCAACTATTATGCTCTGGAACTCACCGAATCGCTGGGACTCGAACCGCAAGGCATGGTGCGGATTGGGCTGGTCCATTACAACACGACCGACGAAGTGACGCGCTTAGTACGCGCCCTGAGGGAGATCGTATGACGCCCCGCCCCACCCACCTGGAACGGCAAGGGGATGCCGAGCTGGCCATCACGTGGAGCGACGGGGAGCGACGGGTCTACCGTGTGCGCGACCTGCGCGATCGATGCCCTTGTGCCACGTGCCGCGAGCGACGCTCCCAGGCGGCCGCACCGGCCTCGCTCTTACCTATCGTGACCGATGCCCAGATTCAGCCATTACGCATTGTCGGTATGAAGCCCGTCGGCAATTACGCGTACGGCATTCAGTTCAGCGACGGACACGACACCGGCATCTTCACGTTCGAGTTCTTGCGTGGTCTGGGCAGCGCGTAAGCGGGGTCGGCTGAGAGTGGTCCGCCGGGTCCCGGCGGCTCGACGTCGTTTCTGTAACCGCTCGGGCCGAGTGGCCCGCGCTGCCTGTATCACCGCTGAGGCCGAGCCGGCGACGCTGCCGTCCGTCAGGGCCGATCATGATAACGGCGATTAAAGGCGGCGGGGTCGAAGGGGTCGCCACCGGCGGACGTCGTTTCCGCGCCCCGTGCGGCCGGTACGGCCGCCGCGCCGCTGTCAGGGGGCAGCTCCGCCGGAGCCGTCGCTCCGATCGGGGGCCGCCATGCGTCAGCCAGCGGTTCGATCGGGCGCGGCGCATAGCTCGACAACTTCAGCTTGCGGACCCAAGTCGCCAGTAGTTCTAGCTGGGCGCCCGTCTTCTCGTGAAAAATCGCGGCCGTCACGTGGCCGTGGGGCTGCTGAGCCATATTCAACAGGCGACTACTCTCCGGCTGATTCCGATCTACATAGACCAGCGTCGCCTGCAGATTCCGCTGTGTCAGCCGGCTGGTCGGCACCTGACCAGTACCCGGTCGGATCAGCCGGTAAGCGGACGATCCTCCGCCATGACATTGGAACGACGCGCAACGATTGAAGAGGATGGGCTGAATGGTCGTGGTGTACATCTGCACGAGCGACGGGTCGACATCCTTGACCACCACGAGAGGCGGCGCTCCGGAGGATGTCGCCACGCTGGCCGGCTGGGGGACACGGGGCGCCTCATCGAACACGCGGGCGATAGGCGCCTCTCGAGCGACTTCAGTTGCGGGTGGTTTGGCTCGCGAAGCCCCGCAACCAGCAGCTGGTCCGCCGCCCGGGCCAGCAGCCCGTGACGCAGGCACCAGTCGGCCAGCGCCAAGTGGGACTTCAGATCATCCGTATCCAGCCAATCGCGTTTCAGCTGGTATCCCTGCTCGAGGGAGCTGCAGTCGAAATCCACTTCGGTCCGAGGCACGCGGATCTCGCCCCCTTCGCTCGGGTACACCAGAAACGCCTCCGCCATCGGCGTAATACGCCCCGCTAGCACGGCCCCGTTGCGCAGGAGGAGAACGCCGTCGTGTGGAGCGAAATTGACGATGTCGGCGGCGAAGGTATTCGCCGTCCACACGAGGCAACCAAGAATGATAAGCCGAGTGGCAGTCATAGCGGCGCGGAGACTAACGGCGATGAGATTTCAGGTCAACGGCAGTCTGCAGAACCGGGTTGGCACAGCGAATGCGTGGATTTCCACTTTATGAGCCGCTAGCCACTCATCTTCCAGGCGTTCGCGGGCCAACCCCCCCCGGGAATCCACGAACTTGCTGGCGGCGGCCGACTTTTCGCCACCCCTGCTTTGTGGTAGTCCACATCGGGGCGCCCGCGTTGTGACTGGATCCGCGCGCAGCGCGCTCCTAACTTGCGCGAAGCACGCACCTCGACGAGGTGCTTCCGCGGGATTTGGCCCGATTTTCCATTGGCACGGAAATTGTAAGCTCGGCGAAGCCAGGTTGGGGCAGTGCGGGAGAAGGTAGTTC
>JBFWYF010000710.1:0-4429 GCA_050186685.1 Pirellulaceae bacterium | reverse complement strand
AGCGCGCCAGCCATGCATCTTATCGATACCCACTGTCACCTGGTCGACGAACAGTTCGACGGAAAACGCGACGAGATCCTGGCGCGGGCTGTGGCGGCGCAGGTCAAGACACTGGTCGCGGTCGGCACCGACCTCGGGACGAGTCGAGCCTGTGTTGAGCTTGCGGCAGTCCATCCCGCCGTGTTTGCCACCGTCGGCATCCATCCGAACTATTGCGGTGCCGCGGATGCATTGGCCTGGGATACCGTATGTGCGCTCGCGCGTTCCCCACGCGTCGTGGGGCTCGGTGAAACCGGACTCGACCGGTACTGGGATGATACGCCGTTCGGAGTGCAGCAAGACTACTTTCACCGGCACCTCGCTTTAT
This sequence comes from Pirellulaceae bacterium, assembly GCA_050186685.1. Lineage (GTDB taxonomy): Bacteria > Planctomycetota > Planctomycetia > Pirellulales > Pirellulaceae > CAZFLF01. The sequence goes on along the minus strand of JBFWYF010000710.1, from coordinate 4,062 downwards.
CGCAGGAACGGGGTCTGCCGGTCGTCATCCACATGCGGGACTGCGACCTCGATATCTTGTCTGTCTTGCGAGACGCGGCACGGGCGGGGCCCGTTCGAGGCGTCATGCATTCCTTTACCGGTCAGCCGGAGACGGCCCAGGAGTGCCTCGCACTCGGGCTGTATCTCAGCTTCGCCGGCATGGTGACCTACAAGAAATCGGATGCGCTCCGTCAGATTGCCGCGCAGGTTCCCGCCGATCGACTGTTGATCGAGACCGACGCTCCGTACTTGTCGCCACATCCCCATCGGGGACAACGGCCGAATGAACCAGCGCTCCTTGTACATACCGCCCGCTGCCTGGCCGAAGCGCGGGGCGTGCCCTTGGAAACGCTGGTCGAACAGACCGCCGCGAACGCCTCTCGCCTGTTCGGCGTCCCGCTGTCGCCCTGAACGCCCGCAGCCACCCCCCTCCCGTGAGTGGGTAGCCGCGTGCGATTTTAGGTCCGAGGCCCTCTTTCTGGCGAAAGAGGCTATGCAGGTCGCAAAATATTAATTTTCCGGCGCAGGCTGTGGACTCCGCATTTCCGCTGCGTTTACGTAACTAGGAGATTCCAGCGGCGGCGGCATATCTGCTGGATAGTGACGGACACTCGCAGCGGCAAGCGGACAGCTGACAGTTCGGCGGTTCGCGTCCTTTCGACTTCCCGAATCGGAGGGACACGCCATCCTGCCGAACTGTGGGCAAACACTGGCTTGGAATGAGTTCTCTAGCATTCAGCTCGGTTTGTTTGGCGAGGGTGGCGGTCCCTCTGATTGCGGTCTGCGCCGCGGCCGGCACCTTGGTCGGCGTCGAGTCGCTTATCCACGATCAGGCCTTATCTTGGTTCATTCCGTTGGCCACCGGTGCTTGCACGGTGGTTTCGATGGGACTCGCCTATCGGTGGTGCGGGCGGCAGCATACTCTCCAGGTGCGACTGTCGCCTGGATCGCCTGACTCGAGTGGCCGCTCGCTGGGGTCGGACCGCATCGAATCCACCCTGACAGGGAAATGCGTGCAGTGGGAATGGCCGGTCGACCGACTACCTCCCGACTGGGACGATCAAGTGCTGGCCGCCTACCAGGCAATGCGGCGGGCCCATTCGGATAGCGGCGAGGCACCGGACGGCGAGGCACCGGGCGGCCACGAAACAAGGCCTGCGGGGGCGGGTGACTTGGTGGCCGATCTTGCCGATCGGCTGGCCCATGAACTCCGCAATCCCCTGACGACCATCAAGTTGCTGGCTCAGCATGCGATTCAGCGCCATGGCGGCCTGGAACTGAGCCCTGAGGAGCATCAACTCCTGCTCGAAGAAGTCACACGGATGGAGCACATCGTGTGGGAACTGAACGAGTTCGCTCGGCCCCAGGATCCGCTGTGGATGCACACCGATTTACGCGTCGTGCTCCAGGAGACATTGCGTTCCAGCACATCGGCCGTAGAACGCCAGGAGATTTTTCTTTGCGGCCGTATTCCCACCGTCCCGTGTGTCGTCTTGGGTGACGAAAAGCGATTGGCGATGATGCTGCTGGGGCTTATTCGACACGCTACGACGGCGACGGCGGTTGGCGGTCGAGTCGACGTCGAACTCACCGAGGCCGACGACTGTTACCGCCTCGAGATCCGGTACCAGACCCGCGACTTGGGCAATGCGCAATCCGATGATGTGTTCTTCCGTCCGCTGGCCCATCGGGCCAGCGGTTGCGCCGGCTTGTTGCTGGCCGTGTGCCGTCGTCTCGCGGAACGACACCGAGGGGCACTCACCATGACGCACCATGTGGAGCGTGGCACCGCGATCACGCTTGAGTTGCCTCCGGCCCGAATTGATCCCGTCGCGTCCTCGTCCCAACGGCTCACCCCAGATGACGCCGTGTCACCCGAGAATGCCGGCCACTATTTCCGATAGCTTCCGTCCAGAATCCGTTCCCACCAGGTGGTATGGTCACGATACCACCGAACGGTTTCCGCGAGGCTGTCAGGCCAGCGCGATCGGCGAGGTGACCATCCCAGCTCGCTCCGAATCTTGCCAGCGTCGATGGCATAGCGCCGATCGTGTCCCGGACGGTCGGGAACTGGCTCAATCCAGCTCGTGTCTTTGTCCATGAGTTCCAGAATCGTTCGCGCCAACTCCTGATTCGAATGCTCGTTGTCGGCTCCGATGTTGTACGCTTGCCCGCTCCGCCCGCGTTCCAGGGCGAGCAACAATGCCTCGCAATGATCTTCCACGTGCAACCAGTCGCGTACGTTCAAGCCGTCGCCATAAAGCGGCACTTTTTGTCCCCGCAACAAGCGCGTGACGAACAAAGGAATCACTTTCTCGGGAAACTGATACGGGCCAAAATTGTTGGAACACCGCGTCAGGACGACGTCCAGGCCAAACGTACGGTGGTATGCTCCGACGAGCAGGTCACTGGCCGCCTTGCTCGCGCTGTACGGGCTGCTTGGATCCAGGGGACTGGACTCGTGGAACCGCCGCTGCGGTTCGTCGAGTGGCAGGGAGCCGTAGACCTCGTCGGTGCTGACATGCACAAACCGCGTTTCAGGCCGATCGCGCCATGCCTCGCGCGCCGCATCCAGCAGGCATTGCGTCCCCAGCACGTTCGTTTCGACAAACGGACGCGCATCGGCAATGGAACGATCGACATGACTTTCCGCCGCGAGATGGAGCACTGCGTCGTGTTCGCGCAGCAATTGTCCCACAAGCTGCCGATCGCCGATGTCGCCGTGGACAAACCGGTACCCGGGGTCCTGGTCCAGTTCCTCGACGTTGGCGCGGTTACCCGAGTAGCGGAGGGCGTCGAGGTTCGTGATGCGCCAATCGGGCCGGTGACTACGGACGAAGCGAATCAGGTTGGATCCAATGAACCCGCATCCACCGGTTATCAGGACGGATTGAAACGTACGCATGGCGCCGCCATTCGTCAGAGGGCCTGGTCGCGCAGGATTCGCCGCAGGTAGTCACCATAGGCGTTCGGCAGCTGGGTGGCGATGGTCGCCAGCTGTCCTGCATCGATAAATCCGAGCCGGTACGCAATTTCTTCGATACAGGCGATCTTCAGCCCTTGCCGATCTTCGATGGCCCGCATGAAGTTGCCGGCATCAATCAGCGACGCCTCGGTGCCGGTGTCGAGCCAGGCAAAGCCGCGCGACAGACGCTCGACGGTCAAAGTACCCCGCCGGAGGTACTCGCGGTTGATGTCCGTGATTTCGAGTTCCCCGCGCGCCGACGGCTTCAGTGAACGGGCGATGTCGAGCACCGAATTGTCGTAAAAGTAAAGCCCGGTCACGGCGAGGTTCGAGCGTGGCTGCGGCGGCTTTTCGATGATATCCAGGGCGCGGCCCTGAGCATCCATCTCGACGATGCCATACCGCTGCGGGTCCTGGACCTCGTACGCGAAAATGGTCGCACCCCTTTGTCGCGCGCTCGCACCCTGCAGGATGTTCACCAGTCCGTGTCCGTAGAAAATGTTGTCTCCCAGTATCAGCGTGACGCATTCGTCGCCGACGAAGTCCCGGCCGATAAGAAACGCTTCCGCGATTCCGCCAGGATGGGCCTGCGTGGCATAGTGGATCTGCATTCCGAGCGTGGAGCCGTCTCCCAACAGCCGCTCGAATGAGCCGACATCCTGGGGCGTGGAAATAAGGAGGATGTCCCGAATCTCCGCGAGCATCAGCACCGACAGCGGATAGTAGATCATCGGCTTGTCGTACACCGGCAACAGCTGTTTGCTGACGGCGTGCGTAATCGGGTAGAGCCTTGTCCCCTTGCCCCCCGCCAGGATGATACCTTTGCGCTTCATGATCTGCTCGTTGATTCGTTGCGTGTGTCGGTCGCGTCCTGTCACGCCATAGCGAGCCTCCCTCCGAGGAGCAGCCGAAGCGTGGACGACCTGTTCAGCGCTCGGCGGCCCCTGGCTCGACCAGCGACAAAGGAGCGGCGATCCGATCATCCCAAGTCGCAAAATCCTCGCCGGCCAGCACCGCCAAGGTCGCAGCGACCTGCGATTGGGTCGCCGGCGCGTTTTGCCTTATGCCACGAGCCGG
>JBFWYF010000709.1:0-4432 GCA_050186685.1 Pirellulaceae bacterium | reverse complement strand
CTCCTGCATCTTGGCCACTGCCTGAGCGAACTGCCCCGCGTTCGCATACGCGGCGGCAAGCGTGTCGAGGTAGCGGGCATCGGGCTGGCCGAGCAGCGACACGGCTCGTTCCGCGGCCTGGATCGCAATCTGAGGGTTTCGCAACCGTTCGTCAGGACAGGTTGCCATCAGCCACGCAGCGCTTTGCAGGACGCGGGCCGAATCGCCCTGCAATCGGACCGCCTGGTTCAGATCCTCAGCGGCTTCCGGCCACTTCCCCAAGCTCTGGTAGGCGTCGCCGCGGTTCGCCAAGGCGGTGGCATCCTGCGGATTCAGCTTGATCGCCTCGGAGTAATCGCGGAGCGCCTCGTCGTAGCGGGCGAGGCGGAAGTAGGTATGAGCTCGACTGGTATAGGCGCCCGAATCCCGGGGGTCGAGTCGAATGGCCTCGGCATAGTCGTCCAGCGCCTCTTCCAGCTTACCCAGGTCGAAGCGGATTTCAGCTCGATTGAACCACGCATTGGCGTAGGTGGGATTCAGCTCGATGACTTGCGTGAAGTCGCTGATCGCATCGTCATATTTGCCGGCGATCGCGCGGCTGACCCCGCGATTATGCCACGGCTTCCACCGGGTGCGATCCAGTTGGATCGAAAGCTCGAAGTCGGCGAGGGCCTTGCCGTCGAGCTCGGCCGCTCGCTCCGCTTCGCCTCGTTCCTGCAGCTGACTGGCCTGTTCCGTCAGCAGCTCGCCGCGGCGGTTGTGCGCCCAGGACAACAGACTGCGCAGGTACGTCTGCTGCGACGCATCCGGCCCCGCGGTGCGCGCCTCTTCACACAGGGCGATGATGGAATCGTAGTCGGCCATCGTCGAGGCGCTGGTAGTCTTGGCATAGGCGGACTGGATCAGCGACTTGACATCCGCGGCTGCGGCCTCGGCGCCGAGTCCGCTCAACAACAGACCTGCAATCGCAACGTGGCGAACAGACATGATTACCTCCGTGGCAGCCCGTCCTGGGCCAGCTGGATCAATCGAGCGAGCGTTCATCCGGCACTGGGCCCCGTCATACCCCAAGGGTCCAGCGCTTCGCGTAAAGTGTTCTCCGGCAGAATGCCTTCCTCCCGACAAAGTTCGCGAATGGTCTTTCCGGTCCGAAACGCCTGTTTAGCCAGTTCGGCGGCTTTTTCGTAGCCGAGCAGCGGATTGAGGCTCGTCACCATCGACAGGCTCTTCTCGACGAACGATTCACAGGCTTCCCGATTCGCCGTCATTTCTTCAACACAGTACTCGACGAACGCCCGCGACGCCGAGGCCATCAGCTGGATCGATTCGAGAGTGCAATGCGCCATCACGGGCATCATGATGTTCAGCTGGAAATTACCGCCCGTCGCGCCGCTCATCGCCACCGTCGCGTCGTTCCCGAAAACCCGTGCCGCGACCTGCATCAAACTCTCGCATAGGACCGGATTGACCTTGCCCGGCATGATCGAGCTGCCCGGCTGCCGATCGGGCAACTGGACTTCATAGAACCCGCAGCGTGGACCGGAGCCCAGCCAGCGCAGGTTGTTCGCGACGTTGAACAGCGTGCTGGCGATGGTGCGGAGATGCCCGTGGCACTCGACCAGCGCATCGCGCTGCGCATTCGCCTCGAAGTGATTGACCGCCTCCACGAAGGGGATCCCCGTTTCGGCCGCGAGGACTTCCGCGACGCGGCGGCCGAACTCCGGGTGCGTGTTCAATCCGGTGCCAACCGCCGTGCCGCCAGCGGGTAACTCCAGGACCGCTTCCAGCCCCAGTTGGGCGCGTCGAACGGATAGTTCGATCTGGCGCGCGAAACCGCTGATCTCCTGCCCAAGTCGAATCGGGGTCGCGTCGGCAAGGTGTGTCCGGCCGATCTTAATGATGTCATCCCACTGGCTCGCCTTGTTCGCGAGGACATCGGCAAGCTTCTGCAGGGCCGGAACCAGCTCGCTTTTGAGACGTGTGGCTACCGCGACGTGGATCGCCGTGGGAAAAATGTCGTTTGTGCTCTGCCCCATGTTGACGTGGTCGTTCGGGTGGACCTGCTTCCGGGCCGCCTGGCGGTCACCCCCGACAATCTCGATCGCGCGATTGGCGATCACCTCGTTGCAGTTCATATTGCTCGAGGTTCCCGAGCCGGTCTGAAAGACGTCGACCGGGAATTCCCCGTCAAACCGCCCCTCGGCCACTTCCCGGCAAGCCTGCAGCAGTGCGTCGATCTGCGGCGCGGGCAGCGCGCGCGGGCCCGCACCGTCCAGCCGGCCCAGATCGCGGTTCGCCACCGCACAGGCGTATTTAACCAGCCCCAACGCATGGATGAGTGCCGCCGGGAGCGTCCATCCGGAGATGGGAAAATTCTCGACGGCGCGCTGGGTCTGGGCGCCGTAATAGGCGGAGGCGGGAACATGCACCTCGCCCATCGAATCGCGCTCGATGCGGAAATCGCTCATGCAGCCGATACCTGGTCGGTTTCCTGGGAACCGGAGAGCTGGGACGCCGCGCCATGATATCGGCAACGCGCGGCCCGTCCAAGAAGAGTGTACGACTAGCGCAACTCGCCAGAGTTCCGTTACGGTAGCGGAAGTCGCTAGACTTCCGACTCCGCGGGCTCTCTCCCGGAATCCTCGGAAGTCTTGCGACGCCGCTGATGCGGCGTCTAGCGACTTCCGCTACGCAAATTCCCCTGCGGGCGCTAGTGCAACTTGCTGGGCTTCTGCGAGAGCATGGGCTGTAGCTCGTCGACGAAATCCCGCACGTCTTTGAACTCCCGGTAGACGCTGGCGAATCGTACGAACGCAACCTGGTCCAGCTTCGCCAGATGCTGCATGACGAGTTCCCCCAGCACGCGGCTCTCGACTTCCGTGTCGGAACTGCCATACATCTCGCACTCGATCTCCGAAATCACCTGCTCGATCTGTTCGTTGCTGATCGGCCTCTTCCAACATGCTTTGGAGATGCCCGCTCGGAGCTTTTCTCGGCTAAAGGGCTCCCGTTCGGCGTTCTTCTTCACGACTTTGACATTCAGTTCTTCCAGCCGCTCGTACGTCGTGTAACGCCGCTTACAACTGAAGCACTCCCGTCTTCGCCGGATCGACAAGCCGTCCTCGCTCGCCCTGGAGTCGATTACCCGGTCATTGTCGACGCGACAAAACGGACATTTCATGAATGAACGAACTCTCGATGGCACAGGACAAGCGACGGGGAACCGTCGCGGGGGCACTCGCCCGCCGATATCGTCGGCGGCCGGATAGCGAAAACCGCGGGCAATTCGGCAAGAACGCAGCCTGATCACCGAAACCATGGTACACAGCGGACGCTCGGCAGTCGACGACGCCGCGTGCGACGACCGAGCCGAGCCGCTATAACGCTTTCGACGCCGCATCGCTATAATTCCGCCTTTTCCGCTGGACCGCGTGTGCGTCTTTACGCGACCGGTGTCGCTGGTCCGCCGGAGCCCCGGCACTCGCCGGTCGACGAGCAGCTTATTGAAACGGGGAGTTTCCACTATGAAATGTGCGGCCTGTAATGCGGAGATGCCCGCCGATGCGACGTTTTGTCCTAAGTGCGGGTGGAAACTGGGTTCCGCCCCGTCAACCGGTCCCACGAGTGGCCATCCGCTCCAACGTTCCGGTTCCGACGAGGCCGAAGAGCAACTGTGGGCCGGTGGTTATTCCGGCAAGGCGATGGTCGGCAGCTGGATCCTCGGCGTGATCGTCAGCGGAGGTCTGATCGCGCTCGCCGTGCTCGTGCCACCTTCCGTGCTGGTCGCCATCGGATTGCTCGTGCTGCTGTGGGTCCTGCTGTTGGGAACATTCCTGTACCGTAAGTTCAATATCCGCTATGAGCTGACCACGCAGCGGTTCATTCACATGACCGGCGTTCTGTCCCGCCGGACAGATCGGCTCGAAGTGATCGATATCGACGACGTGACCGTGCAGCAGGGGATGGTTGAACGCATGTTCGGCGTCGGCACGATCAAGGTCGTCTCGTCGGACCGAACTCACCCGCAACTGGTGCTCATCGGGATCGACGATGTCAAGCGCGTCGCGGATACGATTGACGATGCACGGCGTCGCGAGCGGCGCAAGCGCGGACTGCACATCGAGAGTATCTGACGCGGAGCTTCGCGCCCGTAGCCGAAGTCGCCTCGCTATCGTAGCGGAAGTCGCAAGACGCCGCGTCAGCGGCGTCGGAAGACTTCCGAGGATTCTCCCGCCCTCTCACCCCACCCTCTCCCCCAGTACGTGTTACGGCAGCCTCTGGCGCTTTTCGCCCGCCCGGGCGCACAATTCGTTCCGAGGCACAGGGGGTTGAAAGCGCAAAATTCTGGCGAGATCCGCTACGAAGACGCTTCGTTCGCCGTTGCCAGGCGCAGCGCAATGCGACAGCCGGCCTCGAATTCCGTAACGTCGAGCCGTTCGTCCGTCATATGGGC
>JBFWYF010000708.1:0-4434 GCA_050186685.1 Pirellulaceae bacterium | reverse complement strand
CTGTATATTTGCCACTCTACCTCCATGTATGCATCGCCCTTGCCTCTCGCGCTGGAGCTGTATCCGCCCCCTGGATACCAGAGATCCAACTTCAAGTCCCTGATAAGCGCACCGAGATAGTACTCCGCCCTCCATTCAGATGCGTCCTCGAACAGCGCATCGGGATCCCCGACGACCTCATATCCATTCGACTCGAATTCTGATCGAAGTTCCTCACCCAGCTCAGCAGGATCATAGGGCACCGGTCCGCTCCGCCACACGAGGGGCATCTGAGGTACTCTGGCTAGCCCACCGTAGATAGAGCCTATCTGAGTTCCCCGATGCAGCTTTGCTACCACCTTCTTGAGCATAACCGGGCCTGGCTTGGGACCGGGCTGGAGGGGCGCCAGAATTGGCACCTTGGGAATCTTCGACTCGCAGCCTGAGCCGCCGACAATTGCCAGGCCAGCAAGGACAAGTGCCCGGTAGACGGCAATCCGCGCGATGCTCGGAACGCAATCCAGGATGGCGAGCGCAGCTTTCATGGCTTTGACTCTATCGGGACCGTTGAACTTTCTCCATGACTTTCAACCCGAAGCACAGACGCGCCATACATCTCCGTCACGCGGTCGAGCGGTAGCGGCTCCTCAATTGGCACGTCGGCTCTGACGTCCCCCAGCCGGCCTGCCGTGGCGAGCAATGGCCGGAGCATGTCTACCTTCACGGCGAAGGTGATACCCTCCGGTATGGTGCCCCTCTGCAGCGCGTATCCCGGCGAGAGCTTGGACGTGGCCACGCCGATGACTTGCCCGAATCTGTTAAGGATGGGCCCGCCGCTGCTGCCGGGGTTGAGGCTCATTTCGATCTGAAACTCTGACGCGCGACCCTGGAGCCCCGTGAGGCTGCTGAGGATTCCCTCGTGCACGTGCAAGGAGGTACCCAGCGCGTCGGTAAGGGGGTAGCCCATGCCGTAGACGCGTTCCCCCTGCCGTGCAGCCGCTGTATCCCCGAGGGGGAGCGGCGTTGATCCTGCCGGAGCGGATTCCGACAGCTTGAGTAGCGCCAGATCATTCTGATCATCCTGTGCGACGAGCGAAGCGGCACGACTCCAGCCATCGCCATAGCAGGTGATGCTGACGCGGCCAGCAATCACATGGTGGTTGGTGATGGCAAGATCGGGCGCCACAAGGAAGGCAGAACCTCCCACAGCCAGCGAGGCGTCGGGCACATCGACCCGCACCCCTTTGCGCATGCGCTCCGCAAGGGTAAGTCGAGTATTGAGGACATCCCCGGGACCGACGAGATATCCCTTCTGCACGCGTCCTCCGTAGACGACACTCGTTGTCTCATAGGTAACCTGAACCGTCGTCGGGTCCAGAAGTTCGCACGTCGCTGGCAACCAGAACTCCTCGTTGCCGCGAACCATCAACACCTCACCAAAATAGACTCCAGGCGTGGAACTAGGTTTCCAACGGCCCAAGACCTGACCGTGACGTGGTGGATGCATCGGAATCGGTTGCAGCAGCCGAGATTCGATTGGGTAGGCCGCCAGCGCGAAGCCCTCGTTTTCTGCTGGATCAGTACGGCAGACAACGGCGGTTCCTTCGATGTACTCGTTCCTGCTTCTCCAAAAACCCTCGATTGGGTCAAGCGATCGACCTGAAAAGTCCGTCTCGAACCTCGATCTGGCATCCGGGTCCCTGAAGATGGTTCGCGGATAAGAATACGCGAGATTCACTGGGGAAGTCTGGGCGCAACCGCCCATTGGTGGCAGCGCTGAAGCAATGAGCAACAATGCCTGCGGCAACTTTCCCGCGGATGAGTGAATTGGTTTCATCCCGTCACCTCCCCCAGCATGCGAACGATGTCCTTCTCCAGCGCTTTGATCTCCGACTCTATCTCTTCCAGCGGCCTCGGCGGCGTGTACTTGTAGAAGTGGCGGGTCAGCGGGATTTCGTAGCCGACCTTGGCTATCTTCCCATCCTTCGCCTCCCTCCGTTTGCTGATCTACACATGAGGCCCATGCGGGTTGACTAGCCCGTGGGCATGTCACCGGAGACCCGTGGGCATGGCGCTTGCACGCATGATCATGGCCCGATTGACGTATCCTCGCAAATCCAGGCCTCAGCACCACCGGGCATCGGTGGCCCGGGCGAAAGTCACGCATTGCCCGGGGACTTTAACGACTGGCGGCTCCTGCGCGTAGTGATGGCGGTTGAAGGTGCCCGTGGTGTGCAGGTTCCTCCGGGAACCGCCAACATTAGAAAACCTTCAACGTCGCAGAAGAATGCAACAATGCTCCCTGCCGAGCTCTCGATGCATGCCGGCACCAGATGCGATGCCGCGGGAGTTACGGGGCGGCCTCGGGTGCGTCGCCGATGCGCTCGTGGCGGGGAAGGGCATCCCAGATGCGGATCGTGCCGTCGCTGGAGCCGGACGCGAGCATGGTCCCATCGGGCGAGAACGCAGCAGCGTGCACGTAATCCTGGTGGCCATCGAGTTGCAGCAACTGCGTGTACGTCGTTGCGTCCCACACGCGAACCGTATTGTCGTTGGAGCCGGAGACGATGCGTGCGCCATCGGGAGAAAACCGCGCGTCGTACACCCTGTCCGTATGTCCGCGAAGCACAGCCAGTTGCGTTCCGGTCTGACCGTCGCAGACGAGCACCGTTCCATTCTGCAGGGCCGCGACAAACCGCCTCCCGTCCGGCGAGAAATTGAGCCGCTCAATCATGGAAGACTCCGTCGAGAAATCGAAGAGATGTCGATCGGTCGCAAGGTCCCTCATCTGCGTAGCTTCCGGCTGTATGATCGCCAGCCGGTTGCCGCGAATGCTCGGAACGACATAAGAAGTGCCATCGCGGCGGCTGAATTCAACGAGTTCACCTTTCGCCAGATCCAGCACAGCCACTTCCGATGTCATCCCGGGTTTCATCGTTTCAGCCGTCGGGCCCGTCAAGTAGAGGCGCCGGCTGTCCTTGCTGAACGCGATTGATTTGGTGCGGCGCTTGAATCCTCCGATGCGCGTCCGAATGCCGCTCTCGACGTCGTAGAGCAGCACCTCCCCGGCCCCTCCAAACGCCACGGTGCGTCCGTCCGGACTGAAGGCCACCCGGAACAGATACTGGGAGACGTCGTCAAAGACAGCAACGGTCTCGCCGGTCGAAGCACGCACCAGGCGCGACTTGCCGCGCCAGGAGCAGACGGCAAGCAGATCGCTTTGCGGATGGAATGCAAGATCGTACACGGTCCCGAAATCCCCGGGTACGAAACGCGCCCTCTCGCCCAGATCGCTCCGGTCGAGCCGCCAGAGCCGAATGGACATGTCTTCCGAACCGGATGCAAGCCATTTTGCATCCGGTGAAATCGCAACCGCGCTGACTTCGCCCACATGGCCCAGGCACGAGTACAGAAATGCACCGGACTCGGCATCCCACATGCGAATGGTCTGGTCCGAGGAGGCAGAGGCCAGCCGCGAACCATCCGGCGTGAACCGCGCCCCCAGCACGGGGCCGCCATGCCCCACCAGCATGTGGATGAGATTCAGACCGGCGGCATCCCAGATCATGAGCAGTTTGTCCCGTCCGGCTGTCGCGAAGCGGTTGCCATGGGGGATCGCCGTGATGCTGTTCGCCGAGAAGTAGTGCGGAGACTTGATCCTCATCAGTTCACGGCCCGTCAGCACATCCTCCGCGATCAGAGCGGAACCGGCGCTGATCAGGAACGCATCACCCGCGTTGTTGAACGCCAGGGACTTTCTGCCCGCCCCCCTCGGGCCCGTGCGCTCACTCAGCAATGAGCCGGATTCGATATCCCAGACACGGATCATGGATCCAATCTGCGCACTCTCGTCCTCCCGTCCCACGCTCGCGGTGAACGCCGCCAAAAGGGAACCGTCCGGGGAAACGTCAAGGGGCGAACTTCGCCCGGCAGTCAGGGGGATCACGCGCTCCTGCGCCCCCGTCGTCGCATTCCAGCAGCGTATCGTGCCGTCAAGGGCACTCGAGAGGATGCGGTTGCCGCGCGGATCGAACCGGACGCTCACCACCGGGCCGGTGTGCCCGGTCAGCACCTGCGGATGATCCAGGTCGTCAAGGTTCCACAGCAGAAGCGTTTGATCCGCCGAGCCGGACACGAACCGGGTGCCGTCCGGCGAGAAGTCCAGCGCTCGGACCGGACCCGCGTGGTGTCGCAGCAGCCGGTCGCAGCCGTCCAGTTGGGCTGCCAGGTAGCGCCACTCCCAGGTATGGCGCTGTGCGGGGGTCGCGGCCTCGAGCACCTCGCGGGCCATGATCGGGTCGCTGTCCTCGATGGCGGCGCTTGCGGCCAGCAGGTTGGCGCGATGCGCCTGGCGGTCTGAGCGCCGGCGCTGGTTCGCTTCGCTGATCGCGAAGTAGGTACTCAGCGCCGTCGCCGCCACAAGAGAGAGCACAGCCAGCGCGATCGCGGTTGCAA
>JBFWYF010000707.1:0-4437 GCA_050186685.1 Pirellulaceae bacterium | reverse complement strand
GCGTCGGCGTCCAGATCCAGTAGGTATGCTAGGCGACGAGCAGAACCCCCCGTGCCACCCGTTGCCGGCGGTGGGTCGGCAACCAGCACGATCGAGAGCCCCGGCTCGGTCTCCAGGGTTGTCATCTCTCGAGTCGAGTCCGCCGATTTCGCCGTATCGAGTCGGCCCACGGCCCCGCGGCTGCCCGCTTCACCGAGCAGCCGAGCGAGCTCGGCGCGGGCGCGGGCCTGCTCCCGCTGCCAGGCCTCTGGGCTGTCCGGCGGCCTGCGCAGCTGGACGAGCCGTTGTCCCTCCGCAAATGCGAACCGGGGAATTGTCACGTAGTCATCCGGACGCGAATCGCCAGGGAAGCAGCGAATCGATTCGGGCTCCTCCGGCTGAATCGACGGTTCTGGGATAGGACTGCCGTCCCCTTCCCCTTTCAAATGCAGGGTCATCCACCCGTACATCGCCTCGCGCATCGGCTGATTGTAGTGATGAGGCGACTCGATGATCGTGTGGTGCACGCGTGCCCCGTCGTACAACCGGGCGATGGCTTCCACCCGGCCGAACGACTTCGCGGCTTCCCCCACCGAGAACTGATAGGCGTCCCGCGTCGCGCTGGTAATCATCAATCCGCGATGCGCCGCCAGTCCCAAGATATCTCCCTCCTCCGTGAATCGCAGGGCGCCCGGCACGACTTCACACATGCAGCACGCCGCCGAAAGGTAAGCCTGATACGTGCCCACCGAACACGTCGGAACGACGCAGCGAAACCGCTCATCCCACGCGCCGGCATACATGGTCTGGTTGCCCCCGCCGCTCGCCCCCGTGATGCCGATCCGGCTTGGGTCGACTTCGGGACGCGACTGCAAGTAGTCGACGGCTCGCTGGTTCTCGTACAGCTGAATACCCGAGAGCGGCCGGCCTATCGGCAGCAACATCGCACCGGTCATCTCGCCGTGGTACTCGCCGAGCTGCTCCTCGATGCCCCGTTCCCCCGCTCCGAACGCGTCCACGCTGAGGACAAAAAATCCCAGCTTAGCCAGCCCAATGCAGCGCGACTGGACCACGGGATCCTGCTTAGCACCCCGCCAGTGACCGTGGACGCACAGGACCGCCGGCAGCCGCCCCGACCTGGCTGGCACATACGCATTCGCCGTCATCCACACCCCCGGCATCGTCTGGAAGATCACCATCTCGACCCGGTATCCCTCCCGTTGAAGTTCGCCCAGCTTGCGTGGTTGCAGTTCGCACGGTTCCGATGGGAACCCGCCCCAGGCCCGCGCCAGCTGCTCGCGCAACCGGTCCCGTCGCGTCAGCCACTCGTCGCGAGTAGCCGGCGCCGCGTCGGCCGCGCGCAGTGCGAGTGCCTGTTGCTGCAGGAACGTCTGCAGAGCGGGCCGAGTTCCTTCGGCCGGAGGTTGGGCACGGAGCGCCGAGAATAGCATCACCAGCTGGACGGCGAGGCAAAATCCGACCGTTTGGAATCTCGTCTGCGACATGGTGAAAAAGCCCTTGAGAGAAGGCATAATGGAGGGAGGCAAGGCGGGGAGCCACCGAAGGCGCAACTCGCACGATAAATCGCGCGCTCACTCGGATGTGCCACGGCGGAGGCGATCACGTGCCCCCGTAGGCATACCGCACCAGAAACGTCACCACTGCGGCCAGGAAGACGCCCGACACCATAGCGGCTACGACCAGCGGCGTATAGTCGACCTCGACCACGGTCGAGTATTGCCATTGCGACACGCGCACCTCCGGCGACTTCCGCGGAGTGGGAATCGGGACGTACTGAGGGGCCCCGTCGGCTGTCTCGACGTCGGCGGTGGCCGGCAGATCGGGAATCGTTGCCCCAAACAGCCGCTGTTCCCAGTCGGCGGCGACCAGCAGGTCGAAGCCAGGGTTCGCCTGCTTTACCTGGCACGAGCACGCGCCGCAAATAAAGGCAGCGATATCCGCGATGGTGGCCTCGTCCTCCGCTTCCTGCCAAGGAATCACCTCCAGTGCCCGGCACCGGCCAAACACCGGGATGACGTAGGTGCCGTCCGCCCGCCAGGCCGGCGTTGTCGCGGCCAGCAGCTGCAGGAATTGCCGCTCCGCCGGATCTCCATGAACTACGGACAGCACTGAGAATCGTAGTTCCAGCGGCACTGGGGCATAGAGTTCGGATCCTGGCGAGCCAATGCCCTGGGGTAACGGCAATTGCCGGGCTGCATCGGCCAAAGCCGCCTGCAACTTCTTTTCCACCGCCAGCGTTCCCGTCTCATCGGGACCGACGACCAGCCACACGCCCGAATGTCCTGCGAGAATTCGCTGGATGATCTCTCGCCGCGCCGGTGAATCGTACAGACCGCCTCCTGCCTTCGCATCCGCCAGCGGACCCTGCCACCGACGCATCCAGCGTGCATGGTCGACGCGTCCGCGCACTTCGACCCAAGGCCAGCTCACCTCGGCCGCGGGCGGCACCGCGTCCAGCAGCTTCGGCGGCTCGGGCGCCGCCAGGTCGTACACAATCACTTCGATGTTCAGCGGCCCGCCCGACACGACCGATTGGGACTGGAGCTCGTCCACGACTGCAGCGTCCGCCACCGACAGGGGTTCACGGTGGTAGACAATCACTTGAAAACGATCCGCTTCCCACCGCTCGAGCGCAAAACGGAATACCGGAATCGCGCAGGCCGATGCGGCAACAGCGCCGCACAGTAATTGGGCCGCGACGACGATCCACCAGCGACGCAAGCCAGAACGTCGCTCGGAACTCATCGACTCCCCTCCGCTTTCGCCGCCAAACAGGTCAGGGCACCGTCGATGGTGGCGACGAACAACCGGTTGCCGGCCACGGCCATGCCATCCCAGACAGGCAACTGCGGCAGCTGGATCTCCTGCCGCGACGCACCATCCTGCGTCCCTACGACCAGCAACAACGAACCCTGCTTCCCTTCCATGCAGTCATCTTGTTGCTGCAGCACTTTCAGGATTTCCGCGTCGCCCTGTGCCAATCGCTTGAACGATTCTTCCTCGTTCTGGATGTCCCGCGGCCCCGCGACGAACAGCGTGTCGCCCGCCAGCGCCATCGCACGGGCGAACAGCGGCACGGTCCGCTTCCAATCCATCGACACATAACTGCCGCCCGTCTGGTTGGCCGTAAAGCGAGATCGGAGCGCCCGCCCCACTTTGCCATCCGCAAACGCCGACTGGCTTACTTCACCGTGATGGCCCTGCCCCGAATGATCTTCGGCACTGTCCCCGTCGAACGTCAGCGACAGGACGGGGGCGGGGGTTCGGCGGCGAGCTCGAACCGGATCCAACACGCTGAGTTCCAGCTCGCGTTCGGAGAGCGCCGCAAAGTACAGCCGCACCTCGTCCACGAGCCCGCCGAAGCGCGTGGGAAAGCTATAGGCCCCGACGCTGCCCGCCAGGTCGTCCGCGATTTCCAACGCCTGCTTCGGGAGCGCCGCGATGGGATTGGTCGCACGGGCCGACGCAGCCTCACGACCGTTGACGAAAACCTTCAACGTTCCGTCCTTGGCAAGAACGCCCGCCAGGTGATTCCAGCCCTGAGCGAGCGGCACCGGCGACAGGACCACGGCCAGTTCACCATTGGAGCGAATGACAAAGGACGGACGGCGGTTGTCCAGTACCAGCGCATATCCGTTCGAAGGTCCACCGTGGGCCACGATCACGCCATTCGGCGTTTCCGGCATGATCCACGCTTCAACCGTCAGGTCCTTCCGTGTGGGATCCAGCGTGGCCACACTGGCGACGGTGACTGGTGCGCTGGCCGTCGCAGCGCGCGCCTTCTTTTTGGCGTTCTTCGCCGTCTTGGCTGTGGCAGCCGCTGCAATCGCCGCGGAGCTGACGTTCGGCGCCTCCTTGCCCGAGGCGAACAACTGGTGCTCGATCGTGGTCGTCCAACGCAAATACTCTGGCAGGCGCCCAAAGCCGTACACGCGTTTCTGATCGGCAACAAGCATCCTGCCGGCCGGAGTGTACTTGCCCGCCTGAAAATACCCGTTGTGACCGCCAGCGAAGTTACGACCAAACACCCAGTATGCCCGGTGAAAATACGTATCGTCCAGGAAGCCCATCGGTGCGAAGAGGTGGCGAAAATCACCGGCCTGGGCAGCCCCTTGCTCGATCGCATTTCCCGAGACCGGGCCGAGGTCCAGCCGCTGGCCATCCCGGTCGATCCGCTGCGAACGCAAGAACGTATACTCGCCGTCGCTGCTGAGGATGTCGGGCAGCCCTACCGGCATCTGCAACGTCTGCAAGCGGTTCTGCAGCTCTTCGCCCGTCACGGGATCGTTATCGTCCAAGATCACTTCCTGCAGCTTACGGCCGGTAGCCAGATCGAGGCGAAGCAGACGCATGCCCCCATCCAGGAAGCTGGACCGGCCAGCGATCAGGCTGACGACGCCCCGCTCGACCAACACACTGCCATGGACCGGCCAGACG
>JBFWYF010000706.1:0-4443 GCA_050186685.1 Pirellulaceae bacterium | reverse complement strand
GTCCTCCGCTAGGAGTGGTTGGCTCGGTGCGACCAAAGTACTGGCCGAGCCAGTGCCACACCCGCCGAGCCAGTGCCACACCCGCCACTGGCGGAGCCAGTGCCACACGCGCCGAAATCACTGGCCGAGCCAGTGCCACACCCGCCGGTGCGACCGAAGTACTGGCCGAGCCAGTGCCACACGCGCCGAGAGCACCTGCTCGCCATGCTTCCACCCTTCGCAATTAGCCGAAGATCTCGGTCACGATCCGGCAGGACTGGTTTGCAGTCAGCGACTGCAGCTGCCCGTTGTGGATGTACGTCAGCTGATCGTGTTCCAGCCCGAAAGCATGCAACATGGTCGCCTGGAAGTCATGGTGGCTCACTTTATCCACTTCCGCCCGATGGCCGAACTGGCAGGTCTGACCATAGGTGGTACCGCCGCAGACGCCTCCACCGGCCAGCCAGATACTGAATCCTTCGCCGTTATGGTCACGACCACCCTTCGCGGGATCGCCTTCGCTCACGGGCAGCCGACCAAACTCACCTCCCCAGTGGACCATGGTGGAATCGAGCAGACCTCGCTGTTTCAAGTCGACCACCAAGGCGGCACTCGGCTTGTCCGTCTTGCGGCAGATGGCCGGCAGCGACGAACGAATGTCGGTGTGCGAATCCCACGGCTGGCTCGGCAGGAACAGCTGGACAAAGCGCACGCCGCGTTCGACGAGCCGTCTCGCGATCAGGCATCGCGTGCCGTACTCGCGTGTGTCCGGGTCGTCCAGCCCATAGAGCCGGTGCGTGGTCTCCGTTTCGCGCGAGATGTCCAGTGCCTCCCGAGCATCGACCTGCATTCGTGCCGCCAACTCGTACGACGCGATGCGGGCTTCCAGGTCCGACTCGCCAGCATGCCGCGCCAGATAGTCCTGGTTCAACTCACGGAGAAAATCGAGGTTCTGTTCCTGCAAGGTTCCTTTGAGATGCGGAGGAGGATCCAGGTTCAGAATGCGCGGCTCCTGGGGACGTACCACCGTGCCCTGGTAGATCGAGGGGAGCCAGCCATTGGTCCAGTTCTGCACTCCAAATGTCGGCTGTCCGCCCGGATCGGTCAGCACAATGTAGGCGGGCAGGTTCTGATTCTCGGAGCCCAGCCCGTACGTCAACCACGCTCCGAACGTCGGCCGGTCTGGAACCACGAGCCCTGTGACCAGCTTTCGGATCGAGGTGCCATGGTCATTGGTGTCCGTGTGCATGGAACGGATGACACAGATGTCGTCGACGATCCCCGCGATATGCGGCAGCAACTCCGAGACTTCCGTTCCGCACTGACCGTGCGGCTGGAATTTCCAGGGACTGCCCAGAAGACGTTTGGTAGCCCGATTGAAGAAGCTGAACACGACATTGCCGTCGTAAGAACCACCATCCCGCCGAGTGAGTTCCGGCTTCGGATCGAGCAGGTCGACCTGGCTCGGCCCACCATGCATGAACAGCGAAATCAACGACCGGGCGCGCGGAGGAATCGGCGGCTTCTTGGGCAGCAGATCGTACGACTTCGGTTCCATTGCGAGATTCTTCGGAACCGCCAGTGCCTGTTCCTGCTGCAGCAAACAGGCGAGTGCCACACTGCCGACACCGAAGGTGCCGCGCGAAAGGAACTCACGGCGCGTGTTTCGTGCGGGTTGAAAAGGCGTCATGGCTCGGTGTCTCTGGGAGGGAAAAATCGGGCGAGGGGAACGGGCAGTTCAGCTGGTCACAAATCCTGGATCAATCGACGTAGAGGAACTCATGACATCCCAGCAAGGTCTGGCAGAGATTCGTCAGGGCCTGGTCGGCCGGGTTGCGTTTCTGGGTCGGTCCGTCTTTCGCTGCGTCATCCTCTTTCTTGCCGGTGGGTACCTTCTGTTCGGGTGTCGGTGTGTCTTGAGGTGCGGAGTGGCCGGGAGCCGGCGTCGGCCGGACGCCCTCCAGATACTGGACTTGGCGTGCCAGGAACGCCAGCGAACGCTCCATTTCCGCGTCCGTCACGGGACGAGCCAGCGCGATCAGCCAGGCCCGCGCGACCTGACTGCGCGGATCCTCGCCCGCCTCGTGCCGGACTCTCCGAGCGAATTTCTCGGCTTGTTCCAGTATAAAACTGCTGTTCATCAGCATGAGGGATTGCGTGGAAACGGTCGACGTCGTCCGTTTGTCGCAATTGACTTCCATCTGCGGAAAATCAAACTGCTGCAACATCGACAGCGGCGTACTGCGCCGTACCTGAAGGTAGACGCTGCGGCGATTGCCTTCGCTCCCGTCCGTCACGACGATCTGTCCGACGTCGTCCTCGCGGATGGCGACCGGCGACCCGAACATACGAGTGTTTAACTCCCCCGCCGCTGACAGAATTCGGTCGCGGACAATTTCCGCCTCCAGGCGCTGAATCGATCGTCGCCACAGGAGTTGGTTGCCAGGATCGGTGGCCTCGCGTGCAGCATCGCGCTGCGAAGTCTGGCGGTACACGGTGGACGTCATGATGAGCTTGTGGAGCCGCTTGAGACTCCAACCGTGTGTGACTAACTCGCTGGCGAGCCAATCGAGCAGTTCCGGATGGGCAGGCCGGGCGCCCATGGCGCCGAAATCGGAAGGAGTGTCGACGAGCCCGCGCCCAAAGTGATGCATCCACACGCGATTCGCCAGGACACGGGCCACCAGCGGATGATCGCCCGACGTCAGCCAACGGGCGAACGCGAGACGACGCCCCGATGTCGGCCGAGCGGGGTCCTTGTCAGGAATGGCAAACGGCACGCCGTCCGGGGACAGCACGGTTAATCCGCCAGGCGCGATCGCCTGCTTGGGTTGCTTGGGATCCCCTCGGTGAAACAGGTACGTCGTCGGGACTTTACCTGGAACCTCCGTCAGGACTCGAAGAAAGTCCTCGAACGGCTTACCGCCCCGAATCTTGGCGATAGATTCATCGTATTTCTTCAAATCGTCCGCCGCGGCCTGGTTGTACTGGTACAAGTTGCCCGGATTAATCTGCAGGGAGGGGAACTCGTCGAAAATCTTCTGCTGTTCGGGCGAGCGTTTCGGCGCGAAGTACGCCGCGCGGTAGGACTCGCGGAGCGACGGCTCGATCTTCTCCAACTCCTTATCCAGTGCCTCCTCGATGTACTTGGACTGCTTCTGCGCGCGTTCCGCGGCCACCTTTGCGGCCTGCTGCTCAATTTCTGTGGCCTTTTCCCGATCGGATGCTGTGTACAGGGAAATCTGGCGCTGGCTGGGAACCCGCCAGTCCTTCCAATCCAGGGCTGGTTCGAATACGGCTCGGAGGCGGTAGTAATCCGCTTGCAGGATCGGATCATGCCGATGGTCGTGACACTGAGCACAACCCACGGTCAGCCCAAGCAGAGAGGCCGACACGATTTTCAACGTATCCGCGACGACCTGGTTCCGAGCGGCCTCCGGATCCGCGGCGCCCGAACCTGTGCCGTCGGGGGCCATTCGCAGAAAGCCCGTGGCGACCAGTAAGTCGATTTCGGCGGGTGCCAGGTCCTCGTACGGGGGCTCGACGAGTTCGTCGCCGGCCAGCTGCTCGATGATGAACTGGTCCAGCGGCTTATCGGTATTGAACGACTGGATGACATAGTCGCGGTACTTGTAAGCAAAACCCCGCACGACATCCGCGGGCGTTCCTCCTTCCGAATCAGCATAGCCGGCGACGTCCAGCCAGTGCCGGCCCCATCGCTCGCCGTAATGACTGGATGCCAGCAGCCGGTCGAGCCACCGTTCGTACGCATCGGGGGCATCGTCGGCCAGAAACGCCGCCACTTCTTCCGGCGACGGCGGCAAACCGGTCAGGTCCAACGCCGCTCGGCGCAGCAGCGTGAGCTTGTCGGCATCCGGCGACCAGTCCAGCCCCTGGCCCCGCAGCCGAGACGACACCAGCGCATCGATCGGCGTACGAACTCGCGTGTCATGCGCATTCTCCGGGCGCGGGCGGCGGATCGGCTGAAATGCCCAGAACGCGCGATCTTCAGGTGTGATCCCGATTCCCTCGCCGATTTCGGCCGGCTCTTCACGCAGCGTGGGTGCCCCCACTTCGATCCAGGCGGCAATCAGCGCCACTTCGTCCGCCGACGGCTTCTTGTCGCGCGGAGGCATGTCGCCGTCGCGCACGCGCTGCAAGAGGAGACTGTCGGCCGCTCGTCCCGGCTCGATCGCCGGTCCCGACTCGCCCCCCTTCACCAGCAACCGTCGCAGTCGCAGATCGAGCCCCCCCTCGATTTCCTGCTCGCCGCCATGGCAATCCAGACAGTAGGTGCGGAAGATCGGCCGGATATGGCTCTCGAAGGCGACGGACGCGGCAACATTTACCGCTTCCCCCGCACCGCTCCACGCTGGGGCCAGCGCCAGACCGAACAACACCAGACCGCTGAAGCGAGCAATCCGACCGTGGCGTGACCAAGCACTCATGTGGACTCCTCAACAA
>JBFWYF010000705.1:0-4455 GCA_050186685.1 Pirellulaceae bacterium | reverse complement strand
CCCCTACCTCGGCCGCGGCGCAAGCCCGGTGGGAAGACGGACCATGCTTGCAGCAGTGTCCTGTGCCGTCGGCGCACGCACACTGCAGTTCAACCCGCCTCACGAACCGGCGGAGGGCGGCCACGAGCCAGACGCTCGTGGCCGCCTCGCGTGGATAATTACCGGAGCAGCGACAGCACCTGCTGCGGGTTCTGGTTGGCGATGGCCAGTACGGAGGTACCGGACTGCACCAGAATCTGAGCTCGGGTGATGTTGGACGATTCCTTGGCGAAGTCCGCGTCGCGAATCGAACTTTCCGCACTGCTGAGGTTCGATGCCGAATCCTCCAACGCCCGGATATTCGATTCGAGTGTCGTGCGTTGGAAAGCACCCAACCGGCCGCGAATCTTGGAGACCGTCGTCACCGTCTGATCGACAATCGACGCCGCGAGCGTGGTATTCGTCTTGAGCGCGGCCGTGCCGCCGGACCGCAGCTCGAACAGACGACCCGCGGTACCACCAAGCGAACCCGAGTTCACGCTCTCGATGCCGATACGGGCCTGCTGGTTGCTGACGACGTTCGGACCGAGTTGGAACACCGCCCCACCTCCGGTGATATCGAACGAGAAGTCCGTGGTGCTTCCCGACGAGACCGTCACCGACAGGTCGAGTGTCGCGGTGTTGACCGACAGCGTGTTCGCTCGGCCGTTGGCCTCCACGCCGTTCACCAGAGCGGAGATGTCTGAGCCCGTGGCCCGATTGACGTTCGTCGCGAACGTGCCCGACGAGTCCTGCGAGATGATTTCGACCGACACGAACGCTTCCGAACCGTAGTCTGACGATCGCAAGTCGAGCGCACCGCTGGAATTCGCTGCGGTAACACCGGTGGCATCACTGACCAGGTTCACCGCATTGACGACCTGCGTAATCGTCGCCCCACTGCTGAACGAGAACACTTCGGAGCCTGTCTTGCCGGTGACCCGCACGACCAGATCGCCGGTGATGGCGTTGGCCGTGAAGGCGGTGGTGGCCGTGGTCACTTGGGCACGCGACGCCGCGCTCGTGATGTCGACATCGACGGTCACGCTGCCGGTCGAACCCAGATTGGCCTGTTCGATCTTCAGCTGGGTGACGTTCGACGGCGTCGCGCTGATCACGAAGTCCAGGCTGCCATCCAGCAACTTGCGACCCTGGAACGTCGTCGTCTGCGAGATACGGTCGATAGCTTCGAGAGACGAATCGACCTGCAGCTGATTCGCGTCAATCTGGTCGCTGCTCAACGCACCCGTGTTCGCGGCTTCCGTCACCAGCGAGCGGACGTCGAGTAGAATCTTGCTCACCTCGCTCAACGCGCTGTCCGTCGTCGCGATCAGTTCCGACGCCCGGTTGGTGTTGTTTACAGCGGTGTTGATCGACAGGATGTCGCGACGCAGATACTCGCTCGCGATCAATCCAGCAGGGTCGTCCTTACCCGTATTGATCCGCAGACCGGTGCTCAACCGCTGCAAGGAGAGATTCAATTGGGCGTTGCTGCGCGCCAGAGTGTTCTGTGCGACAAGCGACGGCACATTGGTGTTAATCCGAGACATTCCAGGTTGCCCCCTTCAGGTTGAGGTTTGGTGAAAGCTCAATCCGGGTTGCGGGGAGATCTACTCGGCTTGGCTCGGCCGTTCGTCTCGATGGCTCTTGCCGTCGTGTCATGAACAGCCTGGGTGTAAACGTGTTTCGTTTGCTGCAAGCGACCACATCGGTGCGGTCTTGCACTTCTTCTACGACTGCTTATCGGCGTGGTACTCTGGACGCTTTAGTGAAAGATTGAATTCAAGTAAAGGGAGTAGGATGGTGGGGATGGGATGAGTCATGTCGGCTGCATTCTCGATACGGATAGCACCGGCTGTCAGCGACCGCGCAGGCCGAGCGGGGAATGTGGCGAGGAAAGGGGTGGCAGAGAAGCTGCCGACCGAAGGGATAGAGCCGGCGAAACGAGAGGGGTATCGCGGCCTGGGATGCAGGTCGGAGTGGGGCGAGCCAAGAAGGAGCAACGAGTTCGCCGTGCCCGGCAGTTCGCCGGACGATCCGATGCGTGGCGTCGTCTCGCCGGGCGGGAGTTGCGCCGGCGGGTTAGCCCAGCAGGTGTCCGTCCTTGAGATGGCTTCCATGCGCAGCGGCAAGCATTCCAAAGGTGAGGCGGGAGAGGGAGAAGGCGACCGGCCGTTCCATGGCAAGGTGCCGCCGCGGCGGGGCGGTCACCCGGTCGTCTCTCCGGCACCGACCTATTTCGGGGCGGAGTCCGTCAGATTCGAATTGCCGCTGTTACCCAGCTGCCTGGCATCTGACGGACGCAGTTTCGCGGCTTTCTGGTTCTCGCGCTGGATGGCTTCGTACACTTCACGGCGGTGTACGGGGATATCTTGAGGCGCATCAATTCCCAGGCGCACTTTGTCGCCGCGGATATCGACAATGGTGATGATGACGTCGTCACCTATGATGATGCTCTCGTCGCGATGTCTCGACAAAACCAGCATCGATGGCTCCTTCCCTATTGGATCGGCAGGTAATCAGCGTGGGGGGGCCGACCTGCAGCCGACGGGGGGCGGGCCAAGCGGCTCGCGCTCGCGATCGGTTGGGGGTCAGCGGGGGACTTCGGTTCACCGCAAGTCCCGGTGGGAGGCGACGACGCCAGGCAGCTGGCTCGCCAAATGACTTATTCCCAGCTGAGAGTATCGGAGGGAAAGGGAGCCAAATCCACGTCCGCTGAGAACGTTAGCGTTGTGTGGGCGAAGACGGCTGTATCAGGCCGATCGGCGCAGCTTCGGCATCCGTGCGGACAATTCAAATTGCAGCGGTTGCTCGTCCGTTGTAATGACTTGCCGACCGATACGGCGATCGAGATTGATGATCAGCGGTGCTCGCAAATTGACGGTCAGCCGGCCTTCGTTCATGGCCAGGACGTTCAACACAAAGGCCTGATCGACGGCGGTCAGCTCGAGCGATTCGAGCTGGCTGCGATTGACGTGGACTTCGTAGTCAGGCAGAAAGCGGCGCGGGCTGATTACGGCCATCGCGACTTCGCCGCACGTGACGGATTGGAGCCAACCGACCTGATCGAGTTCGGCATCCGCCAGAAGCAGCCATTGCCGGCACAATTCGTAGCCAATCAGGCCTCCGGCAAAGTTGAGGATTTCGTCGGGTTTGACAGCAATCGTCCCGAAGCGGGTAGTGGTGATTAACATGTGCTTGGTCCTTTAGGCACAACGTTTCCCGACGGCCTCGCCCGTCCTAACGTTATCATCGGTTGGCGGACCACAGGATCGTCAGCAAAATCGGCATAACTGTTGCCTCGACTACAGGAAGTCGAGCACCGACAAGCGAAAGGCTTCGGCGACGAGCCGCAGGGACGCCTCGAGGCTGGCCTGGCGCGCGGTCAGGTCCGAAACGGACTTGACGAGGTCGGCGTCGATTTCGCTGGAGAGCGTGGTCCGCAGCTGAATCTCTTCTTGATCGATACGTTCGTCGAGCGTCTCGAGGTTGCTGGCCTTACCGCCCAGGCCGGCCCGGACGAAAGTGAGATCGGTGAAGGCGTCGTCGAGCAAGGCGGCGGCCCGCTGGATGTCTGGCAGGCTATCCGCTTCCAGGGCTTCGGCCAGCCGCAGCAGCGAGGTAAAGATTCCGACGGCCTCGCGCGGATGGACATCCCGCCCGGTCAACCGCTGAGGCTGGCCGGCAGCAGGGGCTTGCGCGACAGACTGATCCTCGCCGTGCGGGATCAGGCCGAGTTGCCAGGCCGCCGTTCCGCCGCGTTTCAGCACGGCGAGGTCGCCAGAGCCTGCGGCAAGGGGGTCGACCAGTTCGATGCCGTTCCCGAATTCGGCCAGGCGCGCGGTGACGGCATTGCCCACGTTGGCGGGGTGGTTGTTGATGAGATCCAGTACGTCTCCCAGAGTCGTGGCGGCGGACAAGTCGATGTCCAGCGTCACGCCGTCCCGCCGCCACACGGTAAAATCAATGCCTTCGTAGGGTTGGACGCCCTGGCCAAAGTTCAATTCGGCCAGGTACGTAGATTCCAGGAGTGTGCGGAGGCCGAGTTGTGTGGCGGTCCGTCCGCCGTTTTCTCCCACGGCGAAGTTGGCCCCGGAAATGCGGGTGCGAACGTCCAGTCCGTTTCCAGCCGAATTGATCGCCGCATACAAGCCCGCATCCGGGGCATTCAGGATGTTCAGCAGGTCTTCGATCGTTTCGGCGCCCGCGAAGTTGAACGTGTGAACCTCGCCCGCGTTCTCGATCCGCAGTCCCGCGGCGGCGTCGAAGTCTTCACCGGCGCCCCCGCTCGTGACCGCCGTGGCGGTGACATCGAGGAGTCCATTGCCGTCGTTCAGCGCGTCGAGCTTGTCGTCCAGAGTGGCCGTGAAGGCGCCGGTGCCGTTGATTGCCGCGACGACCGTGGCGGCTCGGGTCACATCCGGCGACACGTCGATG
>JBFWYF010000704.1:0-4455 GCA_050186685.1 Pirellulaceae bacterium | reverse complement strand
ATCGATAATCTTGGAGGAGAGGAGACGGGGTCATGGCGCACGGCAGCCACTTCATTTTGGCAACGGTAACCGGACTATCGCTTTGTGTCTCGGCGGCGGCCCAATCTCCGAGCAGCGGCATGTCCCTGCAGCGGGTCAGCGAGGCGTTGGCCGAGCAAAACCGATGGCTGGGCGAAGACGAAAATGCTCAAAACTGGCGCCGCTACCTGCATGCGGACGCTTTGGTCGAGCAGCTGTCACGTGGCGCCGGCGCGGACCGGCAAGTGCTGGAATCCGTGTTGGAGCGTTACTCGGGCGAGAATCCGGGCCTGAGCAGCGCTCGGTTCGTGGCAGTGCGGGAAGCATTGGCAGCATGGCTGGCAAGCCTGCCCCGGCCGCTGACGGAACTGCCGGGTGTCGCGCGCCGTGCCCAGGACGCTTTTCAGCAATTATCCGCCGATCAAGTAGCGGCGTCCCGGGCGCGGCTCGAGCGTGACATGCAGGTCTTGGAAGCGGCGCTGTCCACTACCAGTCCCGAGAATGCCCAGGCTTGGAAGGACTACCTGAAGTGGAACGAGCTGCAGCAGGAGCTCGCGAAGCCCGAGGGCCCGAGTCCCGTGGCGCTGCAGGGGTTTGCGGAACGGTACAACGCAAACGAAGAGGGGTTGGAGTTGCCGGCCTTCGCCAACCTCCGGCACGACTTGCTCGACCACGCGTATACGCTGTATTTCGCCGAGGGAAAGCAGGCGAAGTCGCAGTACGCGCAGCGTCTGGAGGAGATTGCCAAGCGTTTGGAGTCGTTCGTTCAGCAGCGTTCCACGGAGGATGCGTCGGTGGTCGGGCAGTATGTGGGGTGGCTCGAACGCGGTGGCCAAGCGCCGCAGCTGGTGACGTCGATTCGGCGGCATTTCGATGAACCCAACCTGCTGGCCACGGTATCGCAGCGGCTGGTCGCGGCGGGCGCGAACAGCGACGAGGCACGGGCGAAGCTGAATCAGCCCCAGGCGGTGCGCGACGTGATCTTGCAGACTTCGATCGAGGGCACGGCCTATCCCCAGCTGAACATCGACGTCTCGCTCGTGCCGAGCGACGAGCGGGCCGCGTTTGACGTGCACTTGATTGGCGGAGCTACGTCCCAGAACGTCGGTTACCGGGGACCTGTAACGGTTTATACGACCGGCTATACGTCGATTCATGCCGCAAAGCGTGTCTACTTCGATGCGTTGGGTATGTCCACGAGTGCAGCGGGGGCGAGCTGCGCGACTTCCACGAACATTTATGATATTGCCGCGAACTGCCGACTGATTGAACGACTGGCGTGGAAGCAGGCTGGCAAGTCGAAGGGACAGGCGGAGAGCATTGCTTCAGGGCGAGCCGAAGCACGTATCGCTCGGCAGTTGGACCGCGAAATGGGAGAACGGCTTGCTCAGGCAAACGAATCGTACGCGGAGCGTTTTCGCAACAGGTTGCTGCGCCGCGACGGATTCCCGCGCGTGTTTCACACGTCCACGTCCGCCGACCAATTGACGCTGCAGTTGTTGCACGCGAGCCCGAACCAACTGGCCGCCGACTCCACCCCGCCGGTGTTGAACGAGACGCACGATCTGAGCGTGCGCGTCCACGAGTCGCTGATCGCGAACTTTGGCGAGACGCTGCTTGGTGGTGTGACCTTGTCCGACGAGCGGTTGATTGAGCTGCTGACAGAGTTAAAGGCGGAGATTCCGGAGGAGTTGCAGATTACGCCCGACAAGGATCCTTGGTCGATCACCTTTACCAACGAGCGGCCAGTGTCCGCAGTGTTCGACGGTGATACCGTGCGCATGGCCATTCGCGGCCGGCGTTTCACTCGCGGCGACCGCGAGGTGCGCGCCGTGGTCGAGATCTCGGCCACCTATCGTCTCGAGCGGAGCGGCAACGGAGCGAAGTTAACCCGCCAAGGAGATTTAGTCGCCGACTATGTCAATCGCGAGAATCAGAGCGTGTTTGAGATCACGATGAAGTCGTTCCTCCGTAAGAAGTTCGAATCGCTCTTCAAGCCCGAAATAGCATCAGACGGGCTGATGCTGCCCGAGCAGTTGCGGAGTATCGGAAAGTTGCATCTCCAACAGTTGACATCGCAAACCGGGTGGCTGGTCCTGGGCTGGCAGGTGCCGCCGGACAGTGCGGCCCTGACGGGTGCCGCGGCGGACACTTCGGCGGAAGCGGTCGCCGGGAATCCGGTCGGGGGGGCGAGCACCGAGTTGGCGCAGACGGCTGTCATGGAGGCGACCACGCCATGAACCGGTGGGTTGAGATCACGTTCGACTGTCTGCCCATGCGATCCATCGGACGGCTGGACGTGCCGATGGACGCCTCGCCAAAGTTCCGCGCGCTCGGCGAGCGGATCAAGGCCGCACTTGATAAGCATGGCTCGTTCAATACCTATTACCTGTATCAGGCCCGCTGCGTGTTTCACGTCGTGAATCGACCGGACAGGGGTATGATCGACTTTGCCTTCGAGGGGACGGTTTTCACGGACTCGACCGATTGCCGCACCGAGCGAGCGGACTTGCAGGTCCAACTCGTCAAAGAAACGTGCGACTGGCTGCGCGAACCGGTCGTGCGCTGGTTCGAAGAGACGGTCACGCACGCGGTGTGCGTCGAGTTCGACCGGTTCATTGAAGCGGGGGACCTGGAACGCGCGAAGCGTCGCCTTGAGGAGCTCCGATCCCAGGCAGACGCGTCAGGCGGCTACCTGGGCATGTACCTCTAGCTCCGCTTCCAAAGTGACGGCCATGGGGTTGAGCCACTGCCGCATTGGCGCTGCGCGGTCGCTGCAACGGCGAGGCGCCGCCTGAACGGGTGTCGAGCAGCTTGTCGGTCCAGCGGCCTCGTTGTGGTCGGCGGGAAACGGTGATGGACGAATCGCGGCAAGTCCGCTCAGCTTGGCCGTGTCTCAGCGCCGATGCATTCTGAGCGCGAGCCCTTGTGCCTCGCAGTTCCGACCGGCTGGGACGCCGTGGCGGTCCCATCTTTGCTGGTCCCTGTTACTTCGCCCCTGGCCTGCCGGCATAGGATACCTAAGGATGCCGAGCCGCAGCCGGTGCAGGGACTGGGCTCTCGGAGTGTGGTAATCCACATTTCCGCTGGCGCCCCGCGGCGACCCGTCCTTTACGGCGGCTGCCATCCGGGACAGAATTGCGGACATTTGTCTCGTTTTCCCCAGCCAGACAGGGCGAGGCGGCAGCTGGGAGCTGTTCGGACGGGCGAGGTTCGCGGCGTCGCGTAAAGAAAGAATGATTATTTTTAGCATTTTTGTGGGATTTCAAGTCGATGGCTGAAGCGGAAATCATTACGCAGTCTTCTCCCGAGTCACATGATCCGTATGTCGAGCACATGGAAGACATCGACCCCTCGGAAACGCAAGAGTGGATCGATTCGCTGGACTATGTGTTGTCCACCAAGGGGTCGGACCGAGTCCGGTATCTGCTGTCGGTGCTGGAGCAGAAAGCGCGACGGGAAGGTGTAGAACTGCCGTCGCCGCAGAACACGGAGTACATCAATACCATTCCTGCGGACAAGCAGCCTCGCTATCCCGGCAATCGCGAGCTAGAGCGGCGGATCAAGAGCATTATCCGCTGGAATGCCATGGCGATGGTGGTGCGGGCGAACAAGCAGTTTGAGGGGATTGGTGGGCACATTTCCACTTTTGCTTCGTCGGCGACGCTGTACGAAGTGGGCTTCCATCACTTCTTTCGCGGTCGAGGGGACGGGGGTTACGACGGGGACTTGGTGTATTTTCAGGGGCATGCGTCTCCGGGGATGTATGCGCGGGCATTTCTCGAGGGGCGGTTAACCGAAGAGAATCTGGACCATTTTCGCCGGGAGCTGCAATCGACGCCGGGGTTGTCGTCGTATCCGCATCCGTGGTTGATGCCTGGCTTCTGGGAGTTTCCCACGGTGTCGATGGGGTTGGGGCCGATCATGGCCATCTACCAGGCGCGGTTCAACGAGTACCTGATGGATCGGGGAATCAAAGACACCTCGCGGCAGAAGGTGTGGGCATTTTTGGGAGACGGTGAGTGTGATGAACCGGAATCGCTGGGCGCCATCACGCTAGCCTCCCGCGAACGGCTCGATAACCTGATCTTCGTGATCAACTGCAACCTGCAGCGGTTGGACGGACCGGTGCGTGGTAACGGCAAGATTATCCAGGAGCTGGAAGCCTTATTCCGCGGGGCCGGCTGGAACGTGATCAAGGTCATCTGGGGGGACGACTGGGACCCGCTGCTGGCGAAGGACAAGAAGGGCGCCTTGATTCGCCGCATGGCGGAGGTCGTGGACGGCGAATACCAAAAGTACACCGTGATGCCCGGCTCCTACATCCGGCAGCACTTTTTCGGTAAGTATCCCGAGTTGCTGCAGATGGTCGAGAGCTATTCGGACGAAAAACTGGAGCGTATGCGGCGGGGCGGTCACGATCCGGAGAAAGTCTAT
>JBFWYF010000703.1:0-4458 GCA_050186685.1 Pirellulaceae bacterium | reverse complement strand
CTGGGAGCTGGGGCTACCAGACGGTGGGCTATTACGCCGTGACCAGCCGCTACGGCACTCCCGAAGATTTCATGTACTTCGTGGATTACTGCCATCAGCACAACATTGGTGTCATTATTGACTGGGTGCCGGCGCATTTCCCTCGCGATGGTCACGGCCTGCGGCGGTTTGACGGCACGGCCCTGTACGAACATGCCGACCCGCGTCAGGGAGAACATCCCGACTGGGGAACGCTGATCTTCAACTATGGACGGAACGAGGTCCGGAACTTCCTGGTCGCCAACGCCCTGTTCTGGCTGGACAAGTATCACATCGACGGACTGCGCGTCGATGCGGTCGCGTCGATGCTCTATCTCGATTACAGCCGTAAAGCGGGGGAATGGATCCCCAACCAGTTCGGCGGCCGCGAGAACATCGCCGCCATCGACCTGCTGCGGGAATTCAATCGGCGCACCCACGGTGATTTCCCAGGTATTTTGACGATCGCTGAGGAATCGACCGCGTGGGGTGGCGTCTCGCACCCGACCGAGACGGGCGGGCTGGGGTTCAGCATCAAGTGGAACATGGGTTGGATGAACGACACGCTCCGGTACCTGCGGCACGACCCGATCCACCGCCGGTTCCACCACGACGAGCTGACCTTCAGCCTGATCTATGCTTTCACCGAGAATTTCGCCTTGCCCTTGTCGCATGACGAGGTCGTCCATGGCAAACGCTCGCTGCTCGACCAGATGCCCGGCGACTTATGGCAGAAATTCGCGAACCTTCGCCTGCTGTTCTCGTACATGTGGACCCATCCCGGCAAGAAGCTGCTGTTTATGGGCAGCGACTTCGGGCAGTGGAATGAATGGAATTACGACGCAGAGCTGCAATGGGACCTGTTGCAATGGGACACCCATCAGGGCGTCCAGAAGCTGGTCGCCGACCTGAACCAGTTTCTCCGCAAGGAACCGGCACTTTACGAATTGGATTTCCAGAGTGACGGGTTTGAATGGATCGACTGCCATTCGCGCGACAGCAGCGTGCTGGCCTACATGCGCAAGGCCCAGAATTGGGAAGATCACCTGATTGTCGCCCTGAACTTTACGCCGGTCGTGCGGACAACACACCGCCTCGGGGTACCACAGCAGCGGTATTACCGCGAGGTATTCAACAGTGACTCCAAGTTCTATGGCGGCAGCAATGTAGGGAACTTCCCCGGTGTGATGGCTGAACCAGTGCCCCATCACGGCCGGCCCTGGTCGCTGAAGATCCAACTACCGCCGCTGGGGTGCGCCGTGTTCAAGCCGGAGCCCCGCCAAGCCTAGGGACATGATCTCCTGGGGCTGATTGACGCCTCATGGCTCAGCAAATACCCCACAAAACTACGACTACGATTGGAGGAACTCCTCAACGACCCCGATGGTCAAGTCGGATGGCCTACCCCTTGCTTACGGCGGCGAGGTCCTCGAAGTAGTGCGGATACGTCTTGCGCGTGCAGGCCGGGTTTTCAATCACGACACCGGGCACGCGAAGTCCCACCAGTGCCAGGCTCATCGCCATCCGATGGTCGTCATAGGTCGCGATCCGGGCGCCCCGCAGCGGTCCTGGCTCGATCCGCAGACCATCCGATAGCTCAACGACACGGCCTCCCAGCTTCCTCAGTTCGCGGGCGAGGTCGCCGATGCGATCGGTTTCTTTGTGTCGGATGTGGCCCACTCCGGTGATCGTGGTCGGCCCCTCTGCGAACAGCGCCACGGCGGCCAGGGTCTGGACCGTGTCGCTGATGGCGTTCATGTTGACATCGATGCCGCACAACGCTCCGCCACAGACCGTCACTCCGTCGGGCTCGTCGCGCACCTCGCACCCCATCCGGGCCAGGCAATCACAGAACGCCACGTCCCCTTGCAGCGCGTCGCGCCGCAGCCCCAGCACCTTGACACGCCCTGCCGTGATGGCCGCCGCACCCCAGAAGTAGCTGGCCGCCGAGGCATCCGGTTCCACAGCAAACACACGGCCCTGGTAGGTCTGTGCGGCCGCCAGACGATACGTTTGCCACCCCTCGGTGTGGACGGTGACGCCGAAATCGGACATTACGCCCAGCGTCATCCGCACATAGGGCTGCGAAACGAGAGGTCCCTCGACCTGCAACACGACGTCGTGCCTAGCGTACGGACAGGCCATCAGCAGGCCGCTGAGGAACTGGCTCGAGATGTCACCCCGCACCCGCGCTGTGCCCCCTTCGAGCCCGCCCGCGTCGACTAGCACAGGAGGGCAACCGTTGTCTCGCTCGCTGCGCACTCGGCCTCCCAGCTGGCACAGTGCGTCGAGCAGATCGCCGATAGGTCGCTGGCGCATCCTTTCGACACCGTCCAGCCGAAACTGACCGGAACACGTCGCCAACATCGCGGTCAGGAAGCGGATCGTGGTACCACTGTTCCCGACAAAGAGGTCCGCACGATTCACCGGCAGCACACCGCCCGTGCCCTCGACCTCCAGCGTCGCGCGGGGCGCGTCGTGTCGCACCGCCGCACCCAGCCGGCGGAGCGATGCGATCATGACCTCGGTGTCGTCGCTGGCCAGCGCACCCTCGATGCGGGACGGTCCACGGGCCAAGGCCGCACAGATCAAGGCTCGGTTCGTAATGCTCTTTGAACCGGGGGGACGGATCTCGGCGACGACCGGCCGGGAAACCGTCGGTACAGCGTACAGGTCGTTCACCGTTCCCTCGACCCGTTAGTAGACAACTTCCAGAGCGGGCAGGGCCTTTTTCAACTCTTCGACTCCACCCGGGGTTACCCGCTCGCAGAACGTGACCTCCAGGTGTTTCAGCTTGGGGAGGCCGGCGAGCAGCTTCAAGGCCGCGTCGCTAACCTGAGTCTTGCCCAGATGCAACCATTCCAGGTCTGGTAGTTTGACAATCTGCTCGACGCCCTTATCCGTGAGGTACACGTCTTCGTCGGGATACCGCACGTTATCCAGATTCAACCACTTCAGCCGTTGCATCGCGGCGACATGCTCCATGCCGGCATCGCCCACACGGGTCGCCCACAGATTGAGTGTATCCAGCTGGGGCAGCGCCTTGAGATGAGCCAGCCCGGCGTTACCCACAATCGTCTCGCTCAGGTCCAAATCGCTCAGCTTCTGCAGCTGGGCCAGGTGCGCCATTCCATCGTCGCTGACCGAAGTTCCCCGCAGATCCAATTTCTTGAGCTGCTTCAACCCGGCGAGCGTCCCCATCCCGTCGTCCCCCGCCTGGGTACGGAACAGTACCAGTTGCTCCAGCTCGACGCAGTCCTTCAGATGCGCCAACCCCGCGTCCGAGACCGACGTATCCTGCAAGGACAGAACCTTCAGCGCCTTGAGCTGGCCCAAATGTTCCATGCCGGCATCGGTTATCGCCGGTCCCCATACCTTCAGATCGACCAGATTCGTGAGACCGGCCAGATGAGCCATCCCGTCATCGGACAGCTGGGTGTCGCGGCAATCGAGTACCACCAGATTCGTCTTCGTGCGCAGATGCGCAAGTGCCTCGTCGGAAATCTGCGTCTGCGCAGCCCGAATCCGCAGGATGCCCGGCATTTCCGCCAACGTCCGGAAGGCGTCGTTTCCAATCCCTGTCCGCTTCAAATTGATATCCTCGAGAGCGCTCATTTCCCTCAGGGCGGCTACTCCCTCGTCCGATACTGAGCTGGCTTCGAGATCGAGCTGGCGCAAACGCTTGAGGCCCACGACGTGCCGGATAGAGGTGTTGTTGACGGCCTCGGGGATGCCGAGCCACGCTCGTTCGAGATATGGCAGGTCGGCAAGCTTCGCCAGATCCGCTTCGGCAGGCAAGGTACGCGTCAAGTCGATGGCGATAACATGCCCGCCCGGCTCTTTCGTCAGAACCTTATCCCGTTCAGCTGGTGAGGCGAGTCCCAGAAAGGTCTCGATCGCGGCGATCTCCGCTGGCGATACCGGTTCGGCAATCTTGCCGACCGAGCCGCTGGATCGACACCCCACATTCACGCATAGACTAGCGATCGCCAGAACGACATACAGGCTGGTCTTCATTTCCGTGACGGTTCCCCACGACTGGGGCCGGCTGCTCGCTCGGCCGGACACGTACCGAACTGAGACGAGCCCCGGCGACTTGCCCCTGAGCTGCAATATGCCGTCCATGGTACCCACAGCCGCCGGGTTCCAACAACCCACTAGGCTCTTACCGAATGGCCCTCTCCCCAGAGTAATGGGAGCGGGGACTTGGTAAGAGGTTGCGCGGTCCGCCATGTGGGTTCTCGGACAGAGCCTAGCTAGGATCCGTCCCAGCGCCGGGTGATCCACTCCTCCGGCACGAACCGGCGCAGGAGATTAGCGAGACTTTGACGGAATGCTCGACGCTGGTCATCGCTCAAGTCTGCCAGGGGCTCCTGGTCGGCAACGCCGTGAAAACCATCCCAATTGACGGAGACGCCCCAGCCTTGCTGTTGTGCGGTA
>JBFWYF010000702.1:0-4460 GCA_050186685.1 Pirellulaceae bacterium | reverse complement strand
GCGCGGGCAGTTTAAAAGCGGAAGGCGGCGCGATTCTCTCGACCGCTATCTGGATGTCCTCCAAGGGCGCGACGCGGGAGGGGCAACGCTGAGCGGCAAGTACCTCGACGTGCTTCGCGAGGCCCTGCGGTCGCAAGAAGCGTCCGTCCTGCTCGATCCACTGCGAGCGAAGTTCCGTGACGGGCGGCTCAAGGCGGCGGACATTCAGCCGTGGCAGCAATCGCTGTGGCGCTTCGCGACGGTCGGTCATATCGGGCGCACCAATGGTCCTAAAGCGTGGTTGGAGCCCGTGACGCCGCTCGTAACGCAGCAGGAGATGCGCATCGCACTCGGCGGAAATCACGATCCGACATGGTTCCTGGTCACGAGCAGCGTCGGACCCGACGACGGCGGCGACACGGTGGTCTGGGAGAATCCGCGCCTGGTCGCGAAGGGGCGGCCGGATCTGGCGGTCGGCCAACTTCCCGAACTTGTGCAACACCTCCAATCGGAGCGGGCCCGGATTATCGCCTCCACGGAAGCCTGTCTGGCTGCCATGGCCGGCGAGCCAACCGGGGCGGACCCTCAACTGCTGAAAGTCTGGGGAGATTATCTTGGCTGGGGGGAAACCGCCTTAGCTCCCCTCTTGTCGACGAAGCTCGAGCGGACGCCCGACTACGATTTCATCCGAGGTTGGACGGGCGCTCGCGATCTCAGCGTGCTTGCCAACTCCGCGGATGCGACGGTTCGCATTCCCGGCATCATGCAGGCCCATAGCGTGGCCACCCATCCCGCACCAGACCAGGCCTCGGTCATCGCCTGGCGGAGCCCTGGGGCGCTCACCCTGCGGATCAGCGGCGATCTCGTCCATGCTCATCCGGAGTGCGGAAATGGAGTCGCCTGGGCGCTGGAAGTACGCCGCGGACACGCGGTGGAACAACTCGCCGCGGGTACGTCCGAGCGTTCGAAGGTCATCCGCCTGGGTCCTTTCGACGATGTCCGCCTCGAGGCAGGACAAGTCGTTGCACTCGTCGTCGGGCCACGCGACGGCAATCACGCGTGTGACCTGACCACGGTCAATCTCACGCTCGACGGCGGGGCGATGACCTGGGATCTGGCCCGAGACGTCTCGCCGAATATCCTGGCGGGGAATCCACACGGGCCGTGGCATTTCCTCAGCCAGCCCGCCGGAGTCGCAACCGTTTCCGATCTGCCGGACCCGCTGGTGCGGTGGCGCAGGACGCCCTCGCGCGAGCACGCCGCGGAAGTCCGCCGGTACCTGGAGCAGAACTTCCCGCTGACACATCCGCTGCTGGCGCCCGCGATGCGCGCATTCCGTGCCGCGCAGCAGGAAGTCCGCCTGATGGCCAAGGCATCATCGGTCCGAGAGCTTCGGATTCCCGCTGAGCTCGCCCAGGGCGCCGAGTTGGTCGTCACGGCCCGTGCAGCCTCGGCACGGAGCGGTGGGGCGCAGGCGCGAGTGCTCGCCGAAGCCCCAGGTGATCTGCCGGCAGGAGTACTGCCCGAAGTGCCGATTCTTGTGGGAGCCGACAGCGAAGCGCGCCAACAGCTGGAGGCCGACTTGCAGCAGTTCCGCCACCTCTTTCCCCGTGCCGTTTGCTACACGCGAATCGTGCCCGTGGACGAAGTCGTCACGCTGACGCTTTATCACCGGGAGGACGAGCAACTATGCCGATTGCTTCTGGACGACGCGCAAGTTCATGAGCTGGATCGGCTCTGGTCGGAGCTGCTTTTTGTGAGCGAGGCTCCGCTGAAGCAGGTGGACGCTTTCGAGCAGATCTACCAGTTTGCCACGCAGGACCGCCCGGACCTCGTCAACGATTTCGAGCCGCTGCGTGAGCCGATTCTCAAAGCGGCGGCGGCTTTTCGCGAGCGTCAGCGGGCGGCAGACGCCGCCCAGCGCCAGGCGGTGATCGAACTGGCCGCTCGGGCATGGAGGCGGCCATTGAGCGACGATGAAGTCGCGGGGCTGCAGCCGTTTCCACCGCGCTTGATGTTGGCACGCGTGCTGACCTCCCCGTCCTTTCTGTACCGTGGCGAGCAAGCGCGCGAGCAAACGGGGCCGATCAACGACTGGGAACTCGCCACGCGTCTGAGTTACTTCCTGTGGTCCTCGCTGCCCGATGACGAACTTCGGGCGCTGGCCGCCGCCGGGCGATTGCGCAACCCGGACGTGCTTGCCGCGCAGACGCGGCGCATGCTGAAGGACGACCGAGTCCGTCGCCTGGCGACGGAGTTCGGCTGCCAGTGGCTGCATGTGCGCGATGTAGCAACGCTCGACGAAAAGAGCGAC
This sequence comes from Pirellulaceae bacterium, assembly GCA_050186685.1. Taxonomy (GTDB): domain Bacteria; phylum Planctomycetota; class Planctomycetia; order Pirellulales; family Pirellulaceae; genus CAZFLF01. The sequence goes on along the minus strand of JBFWYF010000702.1, from coordinate 2,167 downwards.
CGCCATTTTCCGACGTTCGTCGGTCTTCGAGCGGATATGCAGGAGGAAGTGACCCGGTTCTTCGTCGATTTCTTCCAACGCGATGAGAGTGTTCTGGCCTTGCTCGAAGCGGACCATACCTTTCTGAGCAAGAAGTTGGCGGACCATTATGGCCTGACTTTCGCGGGTGATGACTGGCAGCGCGTCGAAGGCCTGCGGGCTCATGGTCGAGGCGGAATACTGGGGTTCGCCGCGACGCTTTCCCGGCATTCCGGAGCATCTCGCACCAGCGCGATCCTCCGCGGAACGTGGCTGAGCGAAGTTGTGCTCGGGGACAAGCTCCCAAATCCACCGAAGGGAGTTCCGGTTCTGCCGGACGAAGCGCCGGCTGGTTTGACGGAACGGCAGCTGATCGAGCGACACAGCAGCGATGCCAACTGCTCCGGATGCCACCAGCGGATCGATCCGTATGGCTACGCCCTGGAGGGTTTTGACGCCATCGGTCGCGCGCGCAACGCCGACACCGCGACGACGTTGCACGACGGTACGAACATTGACGGCTTGGCGGGACTGCGTGAGTACCTGCTGACGCAACGCCGCCAGGATTTTTTGAGGCAGTTCGGCCGCAAGCTGCTAGGCTATGCCCTCGGACGCAGTGTCCAACTGTCCGATCAGCCGTTGATCGAAACGCTGGTCCAAACCGAGGGTACGCGCAGCGCCGATTGGGTCGAGCGGATTGTGCGCAGCAGGCAGTTTCGCGAAGTGCGGGGCCGGAACATAGGCACCGACAAGTAGCAGGCCGGTTACAATGGCATTGAGTTACGGCGACGCTCCGTGGATGGGTAAGAGATCGTTCGGGACGACTCGGGAGAACATCATGCTTCGACACCAGTTTTCGCGCCGTGCCATGCTCCGAGGAGTTGGCGTTACGATGGCACTGCCGTGGCTCGAGTCGCTACGGGTCTGGGGAAACGATACCAGCGTGTCGCGGTCCGCGAGTGAAGCTCCCGTCCGACTGTGCGTGACGTTCTCCGGTAACGGGTTTCATTCGCGAGAATGGTGGGCACGAGGGCAGGGCCGCGCGATGGAACTGGGTCGCGTCCTCGCGCCGCTCGCCGATTTCCGCCATCGCATGCTTTTCGTGAGGGGGCTCTATCACGAGGAAGCTCGCAAGGGAAACATCCACAGCTCGCAGACAGGCAACATGCTGTCGGGAGCGCCGATCGCCAGTGGCGGCGAGATCCGGTCGGGGACGAGCTTCGACCAGGTGCTCGCGCAAACCTACGGTCGCAGCACCAAGGTTCCCAGCCTCGTGCTGGCCTGCGAGCAATCGAATCCGTCCGTCCATAAGAACTACAGCATGCTGTACAGCTCGCACATTTCGTGGAGCTCACCGACGACGCCGACACCGCTGGAACTGTACCCGGCCCTGGCCTTTGACCGGCTGTTCAAAGACGAGTCGTCGCCGGAAGATCGAAGCGTATTGGATGCGATACTGGCGGATGCCGAGGCGTTGCGGCGTACGATCAGCGGCCGAGATCAGCGGAAACTCGACGAGTACCTGGACAGCGTGCGCGATGTCGAGAAGCGGATTGCCGACGCCGGCCAACGCGGCCAGCTGCAGGGTTGGCGTCCGACGCTCGACAAGCCCCAGTCGGCTCGTCCCGCAGACGGGATTCCACAAGACATCGCCGAGCACATGCGGTTGATGATCGACATTCTCGTGCTCGGCTTTCAGACCGACACGACGCGTATTGCGACCCTGAAGCTGAACAACGACCACAGTGCGCTGCGTTTTCCGAACCTTGCGAGCGTACAACAGCCGGGACACGGCATCGATTACATGATCCACCATCTCCTGTCGCACAGTGACGGCGAGGATTGGCTCAAAGTGAATCAGTTCTTTCTCGAACAGGTGGCGTACCTGGCAAGAAAGCTGGACGCGATTCAGGAAGGGCCTCGGACGCTGCTGGACAACACCATGCTGGTACACTGCTCGAGCATGATGGCTGGTGCGAAGCACGACAACGATCAGCTGCCTGTCATCGTGCTCGGTGCGGCGGGCGGTCAAATCCAAGGCGGACGGGTGCTGGATTATAGTGGCCAGTCGGAACGCCAGCTGTGCCGATTGTTTCTGTCGCTGATGGACAAGATGGATGTGCACCTCCCGACTTTCGGGGACGCGACC
>JBFWYF010000701.1:0-4472 GCA_050186685.1 Pirellulaceae bacterium | reverse complement strand
CGGGATGGATTGCGTTTCCCTACGCGCCTCGACGGGCTAGTCCAACAATTCGATCAAGCTGCACGGCGTTTGGCCGCGGCGGCCATATTTTTTTCACTGCCGCCGTGCAGCTTATCTAATCGTTAGCCCACTTCGCGTATGTTCACCACAGACCTCGACCTCCGCTCGAAGATTCTGCTTTCAATTCAGAGGGCGTTGGTGGGTTGCATCACCAGCGAGATGCGTTTCATTTCAGTCGAGTGGTCGCGCTACCGTATTCATTTGCACGTTTACGTTGATGGCGTGATGCGCGAGGACACATACGAGGATTTTGATGCCGAAGCGATGACACAGATCGTCGCCGATTTTCCGTATCCAGACCGCGACGACCCGCAGGTGTCATGTGTATTTCATCGTTGCGATTTTCCGCAGAAGCCAGACTTTGAGGGAGATCTAGTTTATGGAAGAAAAGAAGACCCAGTGGGCTAACCATGCGCTGCAGCGAACCCGGCATGAGCGTCGCGGTTGCAATTCACGCGTTTCGTGTGCCGGGTCGCTGAGCTTGGGTCGTTAGGGCGCACACCAATCCACGCGGAGATCGTCGTCCTCGCCCCCCGGTGGCTCTCCGTGTTACCTGCTCACTCGGGGTACTCTACTCATCCGTAGGCTTGGTCTACACTGGCTAGAGCGCCTGAGCACATCGCAGAACAACCAGCGTAGCCGCCACCTGTCGTGACCACTGCAGAAGGACTTTGCGAGCGTGTTTTGTAGAGCCCCATGGCTACTAATATGAGAGCTACCGACCACCCACAAGGCTGCCCGAGCTGCGGTGCACTATTCGTGAGCGGAAGAGACCGGCCCCATCCGGGCTTAGCTGCGGAGTTGACTTCCGTACTGGTTCGAGGCGGCTCATGTCCAAGCCCGGAACGCCAAATCGACAATGCTGCGACCATCGCATGCCCAGAGTGTGGAGCTATCTTCGTTGATCCCGAGGCGCGGCTCCTCGGCATCCTGACGCCCCGCGCGACAAAGATTCTGCTTGGCATCTTCGCAGCGACAATGGCGATATTGGCTATTTGGGTTGTCTGCAACGACTTGGCAGGCACTGCAAGTGCGCCCTAACCAGCCGTTGGAGCGGACTGCTCCGCGCTTCGCGCTACGCAGCCGCTCAACGGCACGTTATGCGGCCAGGCAGAACGCCGAGGTGAGGTAGCGCAATGTCGGAAGCACTCTTCTATCCGTGGATCGATATCCGAGACGAGGCGTGGCTGAAGGCCTCCCTCCTTTGCTGGGATTCGGTTCGAACGATCGTTCCAGAGTCCATTGACGCCCCGTACTCCACCGACACCGGTCGGGCGCTCAAAGCAGCCGGCTTCCTCGTCCCCCTCCGTGTCCACTCTGGAATGGAGGAGATCGAGGACCTCACCGAGGACGCGCTGTCGTACCTAAGCACCACGGAAGGCACGGAAGTGCTTGTCGCTGAGCACGGTGGGCGGCGGCACGACATCCACGTTGAGAAACTGCCGCACCGACTCGGCCGGCTCGCCGACATGCACCCGGAAAAGCTGCCGCACGAGATTCGCCACCTCCTCCATAGGTTCGGTTCGCCGTCCGAACGGGGGCGTGATTGGCTCCGGGTCGATGATGGATTCGCCAACTTCTACATGACGCTACTCGCTAGTCGTCTCGCAGACCGGGTGGGTGCGCGGTTGCTAACCTCGCTACCCGCCGCCGACCGACTCGCGGTGACCGCGCGGCTCGATACTCAGATGAATGGCCTGATTCCGTGGGGAATGCACGGGCCGTGGCGGCGGTGGCGCGAGTATGAGGCCTACGGACCGCGTCGCCGCATGCCGAGGCATCTCGCCCCAGGGATGCTCGCGAGCCTGGCCATCGAGAGAGTAGGCATCGCCGCCGATACGCCGATAGATCACTTGATCGATTTCAGGGAGCGCCATCGTGATGAACTGGCGCTCTTCCGCGCGAAGGTTGACGAGCTTGCCGCATCCGTCGACGGGGATTTGTCGGCGGAAGCACTGCGCCAGCGAATCGCCGATCTTCACGCGAACGAAGTGGCGCCTGCGATCTCAAACCTCAAGAAGGCACTCGAAGGGCGACGCATCCGGTGGATGAGCGATGGGCTGATGAAGGTCGCGTTCCTGTCGGCTGGGTCCTCAACGATGCTTGTGGCGGCTGGGCTTGACGTTCCCACTGCCCTGCTCGCCGGCGCCGGGCTTTCGTTGATCGTCTCAGGGACCATGTACAACGTCGACAAGCGGGAGTCGCTCCGGGCAAACCCGTACGCTTACCTGCTGTCGGTGGAGCGGGAGCTCGCATGATTGCGAGACAGCCGACGAGACCCTTGGCGAGTAGCCTGGAGATCCCATGAAGCTGAAAACCGTTAGAGTGCGGATGTTTCGGAACATCCTTGACTCCACGGAGGTGACGATCGAGGACAAGGTGACGTGTCTTGTTGGCAAGAACGAGTCCGGCAAGAGCGCCTTCCTGAACGCGCTATGGCGCGTGAAGCCCGCGCGCACGACGCCCACATTCGTCATCCACGATCACTACCCGGCCTGGCTTGAGAAGCGACATCGCAACGAGGGCGTGAACCAGAAGGAACTCGAGCCGGTGGAAATCTCGCTTGAGTGGGAGCCTGCCGACGTCACAGTGATCGAGGAGAAGTTCGGGCCGGGTGTCGTCGCCGCCGGAACCAAGCTGTTGCTGTGGAGGAACTACAGCAACGAGTTCCGCTGGGAGAGCGGCTGCAACGAGCAGCAGGCGCTCAGGAACTTCGTCGGCAAGAACCCCGTGCCCGCCGCGGAGCAGGCCGCCTACGCGGCGCTCGTGGGTTTTGAGGCACTGAAGGCGAAGCTCGCCGCGGACGTCGAGAAGAGCAAGGATGCGGCCGACGACCTCAAGCTGTTCAGCAACGCGCAGTCGACGCTCAGAGCGCTGCTCGGCAAGGAGGACAACTTCGATGACGCTGCGTGGAACGTCACCGAGCATCGACTGCCGGCGTTTTTCTACTTCGCTGATTACAGCAAGCTACCTTACAGCGTAAAGATTCAGGACGTGCTGAAGAGCGACAAGCTCAACGACGCCGATGCGACGGCGCGCGCGCTGCTCATGCTCGGCGGCACCGAAAACGAGTACATGCTGAACCCGGAGTACGAGCGCCGGAAGCGCGAGCTTGAGAACGTCGCGAACGTGTTGACGGACGACGTCAACACGTACTGGTCGCAGAACCCAGAGCTACGCGTGCAGCCCGACATCACGCAGCGCACTGTGTCGAATCAGCAAGGGCAGCAATCGGTGCTTGACGAAATGAAGCTCCGTATCTGGGACAACCGGCACTCGCTGTCGCTGCCGTTCGACGAGCACTCGGCCGGGTTCCAGTGGTTCTTCTCGTTTCTCGCGGCGTTCTCCGAGTACGAGCACCGCGACCCGCCGGTGGTGATCCTGCTCGACGAACCCGCGGTGGGACTGCACGCGAAGGCGCAGGCCGACTTCCTTCGGTTCATCGAGGAGCGCCTTACCAAGCGATGTCAGGTCATCTACACGACGCACTCACCCTTCATGGTGCAGCCCGGCAAGCTGGAGCGCGTCCGGCTGGTCGAGGACCGCGGCAAGGTGGATGGCGCGGTGCTGTCCAGCGACGTGTTGGCCCGCGACCGCGATACGCTGTTTCCGCTGCAAGGCGCGCTCGGGTACGACCTCGTTCAGCACTTGTTCGTCGCCGAGAACAATGTCGTTGTGGAGGGAACGTCCGACTACGCCTACCTCAAACTCATGTCGGACTACCTCGCGTCGAATGGCCGCGCGTGCCTCGATCCGAAGTGGAGCATTATCCCGGTAGGCGGCGCCGACCTGATTCCGACGTTCGTTGCCCTGCTCGGCAATCACCTGAAGGTGACCGTGCTGGTGGACTCGCGCAAAGAAGGCCACCAGCGCCTTGAGCGGATGGCGAAGGACGGCTACTTGGAGAACCAGCGCATCATCCTCGTTGGTGAAGTCCTCGGTCGCAGCACGGGCGACATTGAGGACTTGTTCGAGGAAGACGAATATCTCGGGCTTTACAACAGGGCGTTCGGCAAGGCGATCAAGGCCAAGGACCTCAAGGGCACTGATTCCATCGTCGCGCGCATAGCGAGACTTGAAGGCGTAGTGCGCTTCGACCACGGCCGCCCGGCGGACATCATGCTGCGCGAGCGGGAATCGGTGCTGACAAAGCTCAGCGACGACACGCTGAAGCGGTTCGAGGACCTGTTCGGGCGGATCAATAGGACGCTCGGGAAGTGACGGAATGCCGCATAACAACCGGTTGCAGCGGACGGTCCGCTGCGCGGCCCGCCGCTGAACCGGAGCGTTGGACTAGCCCGGCTACGCCGGGAGATGGTTGACAGGCTGATGGTGCCAATCACGCGACAAGGAGGTCGCCATGAGGAATACGATCGGGACGATCGTCACCGAGCACTTCGACGCATACGCCA
>JBFWYF010000700.1:0-4474 GCA_050186685.1 Pirellulaceae bacterium | reverse complement strand
AACAGCGCAGACTTATCAAGCAGAAAAAGTAGCTGGCCACCCGGCAAGAGACCGCTTCGGCGCTGGGTGTCAATGACCCCGGCTATCGTCGTATTCAGAGCGAAATCGCCGGATACGAGCGCAAACTACAGTCCATCGAGAATTCGGCACGCCCCGAGATACGCAAGCAGTTCCAGGAGTTCGCCGCGCTGCAACGGGCCGATAAGCTAGGCGAACTCAAGCGGGAACTTGACTTGAAGCGTAATCAGCAGAAACGATTGGATGAGCAATATCAGGCCAAGCGTGCCCTGCTGAGCGCCCATGACAAGACATTGGATATGGAATTCACGCGCGATGAACTGGAGCGCGAGCAGGCCGTAATGGAGACGATTGCACAACGGGCGACGCAACTGCAGACCGAACTGGGGGCGCCGGGGCGGGTTACCAAGCTGAGGCTGGCCGAAGCTCCGGACCGTCCCGTGGAGCGGTTGCCGCTCAAAAAGATGATGCTCGCCATGATGGCCTGTGGTTGCCTGCCCTTCGGCTTTGTGTACTTCCGGGAGCTTTCCATTCGCCGCATCGCGGACGTAGATCAGTTATCAGAACAGTCTCAACTGTCTGTCGTGGGAGAGGTCGCCAAGCTGCCCCTGTGGACATCGGTCGGAAACATGCGGCGCGGCAAAGGGTTGAGTTTGTTCGAGGAAAGTATCGACAGCCTCCGAGTCTGCCTGTGGCTGCCCGAGGAACGGAAGAATGTGCAGGTCTTATCCGTGTGCAGCGCAGTGCACGGGGAAGGAAAGACAAGCGTCGCATCGCAGCTCGCCGTTAGCATGGCCAAGTGCAGTCGCACGCCGGTCTTGATCATTGACGCAGACATGCGTTCGCCGGACATTTTTCAGATCTTCAAGATCTCCAACGACCCCGGATTGGCCGCGCTGCTGGACCGACGATGCACGCTTGACGAGGCCCTGGTGACGGATTGGAGTGAAAGGGTGCACGTACTGCCGGCGGGAAAACTGACGAAGAGTCCGCACAAGCTGTTGAGCGATGATGTCTTCCCCGCGCTGCTGTCCACTTTGCGCGTTCGCTATACGCACATCATTATCGATACACCACCGGTCCTGTCGGCTGCGGAAGCATTGTTGCTGGCAAAGTGGTCGGATGGAACGATCATCTGTACGCGCCGCAATTACAGTCGCGAACGTCAGGTCAAGCTCGCCCGCGAACGCCTTGTCGCCGCGGGCGCCAAACCGCTGGGGGCGGTGTTTAACGCCGTGCCAACTCGGCGGTATGCGTACACGTATGGCAGCTATGACTACTCGCCGAAGCTTGGGTAGTGTCGGCGAAGAGGGAGCTTCGCTGCGAGCCGGTTCGGTCGATACCCAGCCGGCGTGGTCCTTTCGCATTCTCTTCTCGCTTGGCAATGCCTAATGGACGTAATCTGCAATTTTAGCCCGCCGGGATTGGGATGGTATCAGTCATTGCAGGACTTTCGGGATTACACCCCCGCCTGTCCTCGGGCCCAGGAACTGCTCCAGCAACTGTCCGCCCCCGACGGAACGTCGCTTCCGGATTCCGTGGATCTCCGGGAGTACTTCCCAGGTGTCCAGGACCAGCTGCGCCTGAATTCGTCGTCCGTTCATGCCGCCGTGGCCCTTGTGGAGTACTTTCGGCGTCGTGCGTTAGGAAAGATGGTCGGCTCCTCGCGGCTTTTCCTCTATCACACCGCCAGGAAGCTGGTGCGGATTGTTGGTGACCAAGGTGTCGACCTGCGTTCCACATTCAAAGCCATGCAATGTTTCGGCGTTCCGCCCGAAGAATACTGGCCGTATGAACTGGAACGGGAGCCCAGTGTGCCCGATGCCTTTCTCTATTCCTTCGGCAAGGAATATCAGGCCATGATGTACGTGCGGCTAGACATCCGCAACAGCAGTGGCTCTCAGACACTGAACCGCGTGCGCGCTTTCCTGCGGGCTGGCTTTCCCGTCGCCTTTGGATTTCCTGTACCCAGTTCCCTCACCGCCGATTGTGACATACCCTACCGCCCGGCCTTTGACTCGATCCGCGGCGGACAAGCCGCCGTCTGCGTCGGATACGACAATAGGCGGTTGGGCGCGACGCGCGGGGCGCTTCTATTGCGGAATTCGTGGGGATCGCAATGGGGTGACGGGGGGCACGGCTGGCTTCCCTACCGATATGTCGAGGAACAACTGGCTACCGACTTCTGGACCTTGCTGCATCCCGATTGGCTGGCTTCGGGAGAATTTCAACGGCCCTTGCTCGGATGATTTTTCGTCCGAGAAGGTACCGTCTGCGTCGCCAATCTTGCTTCGATGAACTCGTTCTCTGTTGTGTTGATTCCCGCCTTGCACTGCTTGCCCCCTCGTCTCGACTCCTCCCCAGACTGCCACCAGTGTGACGATTGCCGAACCGATTGACACGACTATGTTCAAGGTCGTGCCCAATAAGGGCATGTGCTGCCCCGAGAAGTGTTCGGTAACGCTCTCGCATACGGTGGAAACGTCGTTCGCTGACCGCTGAAAATTTGATCCAAAGGGGGTCGCGCCGGACGGTTCTGCACCCCACGAGGACGAAGTCCGCGCCCCCGTTAGTTGTCCAGTTCACCATCTTGACTTGTCACCCTCTGATATCTGGACCAATCCCTTCTTGCCGCGTCGCAACGTCGGGTATGGGTCTTTACAGAACTCGTCAGAGACAACTTTAGGATTCCTCCCTTGTCTGCAAACAACCCCCATCCGCTTAGCTCGCAGTGGTGGATCACAAAGCTTGTTTCGCAGCGAGCGTACATCCTCGTCGCGGCACATCTGGTTATTCTCTTCTGCTCGTATGCGATCGCATTCCGACTCCGATTCGACGGGAATGTTCCCGACGACATGCGCGCTCTCTTCTGGACGACCGTGCCAGGGATTCTGTTGCTCAAGTTGCTGGTGTTCAGGCAACTAGGCAGCTTTCATGGCTGGTGGAGGTACGTAACATTCGCCGATCTGGCATCCCTGCTCAGCGTATCCACGCTGTCGACCGTGATCGTCGTGTGTCTGGATTACTTCGCGATCCCCCAGTTTCAGATTCCCCGGGCGGTGCTGCTGATGGACTGGGGCACTACAATCTTGCTGGTCGGAGGCCTGCGCAGTGTCTGTCGCCTGGCCCGCGAACACATCTGGCCGTCGATTCGAGTCGATGCAGGCCAATGTCCCACGTTGCTGATCGCGTCAGCCCAGGAAGGCGAAGCGCTGGCACGGCAAATTCACTCGCAGACCAAGCTCAAGTACCGGATCGTGGGCTTTCTGGACGAAAACAAGTCTCACCATGGGTCTCTGCTGGGAGGGATTCCCGTTCTCGGTTCGCCGCAAGACGTGGTGTTCTTCGCCCGACAGCGCCAAATCCGTGACATACTGGTCCTGGCGCGTACCTTGCCGGGTGGTCAGCTGCGGTCGATTATGGACGATTGCCGCCATGCCCATATCAATCTGAAAGTCATTCCACGAGTCGATGATCTGCTGGATGGCGGATTCCGATTGCACGTCCGCGATGTCGATATCAACGACCTGTTACGTCGCCCTCCAGTTCAGTTGGACAGCCGCGCCATTGCCGAGATGTTAAGCGGCAAATGCGTTCTGGTTACTGGCGCCGGGGGCAGCATCGGGTCTGAAATCTGCCGGCAGTTACTGCGACACGACCCGCGGTCGCTGGTGCTGGTCGAGCGCGCGGAGAATGCCCTCTTTCATATCCACCAGGAAATTGTTCGTTCCGGTCCCACGGCAGAAGTGCACCCGTGCATCGCGGACATCCGGGATAGCGACCGGATGCAGTCGATTTTTCGCACCTATCGGCCGGAACTCGTCTTTCACTGCGCAGCACACAAACACGTCCCGCTGATGGAAGACAACCCGGGCGAGGCGGTCAAGAACAACATTTTCGGAACGATCGCCATCGCCGATCTTGCGGATGAGTGGAACGTCGAACGGTTTGTGCTTATCTCCACCGATAAGGCCGTCAATCCGACGAGCGTCATGGGGGTCACCAAGCAACTGGCGGAACGTTACGTACACACTTGCTCGGACAAGTCTGCATCCCGATTCGTCGTCGTACGATTTGGAAATGTCCTGGCCTCCGCGGGCAGTGTTGTGCCCATTTTTCAGGAACAGATTCGCCGTGGCGGTCCGCTGACCGTAACTCACCCGGATATGCGGCGTTATTTCATGACCATCCCTGAGGCGTCGCAACTGGTGCTGCAGGCGGCAGCCATGGGCAAAGGCGGCGAGATCTTCGTGCTGGATATGGGGAATCCGGTCCGGATTATGGATTTGGCGCAGGATTTGATCCGCCTTTCCGGATTTTCGCAGGATGACGTCGAGATCCGCATCACAGGCATGCGTCCGGGTGAGAAGCTGTATGAGGAACTCTATCTGGATGACGAGCGTCTCCTGCCAACGCCACACCCCAAGCTCCGAGTGGCCTATCATCGGCCTTATGA
>JBFWYF010000699.1:0-4475 GCA_050186685.1 Pirellulaceae bacterium | reverse complement strand
ACCGGGAGTCGCTCCTGGTCGTGGATGGGGATGCGGAACAGCGCAACCTGTTCTTCCTGAGCGCGGCGTTCGAACCGGGGCCGCGGGCGCCGACGGGTGAGCGAGTCGACGGACAGCCGCCAGCGTTCCTGCGCGACGCGGCACCAGCCGCACTGGACGCCTACCACGCCATTTACCTGTTGAACGTCCCGACCCTGGACGACCGGGCCATCGAGAACCTGGAGTCGTTTGTGCGGCGCGGCGGGGGGCTGGCCGTTTTTGCCGGAGCCGATGTGCAGTTGTCGCACTACAGTACGCGACTCTATCGCAATGGAGACGGGCTGCTGCCCATACCGTTTGACCGCGACCAGCTGCTGCCGCCGGACTCGGAAGAGAACGTTCCCGACGTAGAAGTTGTGGACCATCCCCTGTTCAGCGTGTTGTTGGGCGACCGCAACACGCTGCTGCGCCTGGTCAACGTGGATCGGTACCTCGCGCCCCGGGTGGGCTGGACGCCGCCAGCGAACTCCACGGTCGCCGTCCTGGCGCGGCTCCGCAATCGCCAGCCACTCGTCGTCGAACATCGATTTGGGGAAGGACGCGTCGTGGCGTTTCTGACCACGCTGGCGCCGCAGTGGAACAACTGGGCCAGCAATCCGAGCTTTGTCGTCGTGATGCTGAAACTGCAGTCGTATCTCGCCGCGCCCCGGCGCCCGGTCGACTCCCGCACGGCAGGCACTTCCGTGTCCTGGGCGCTGGACCCGACGGTCTATCGCAAGGATGTGGTGTTGTCGGCGCCCGGCCAGACGCCGGAAATGCCGTTGATTGTGCAGCGATCCGCGACAGGCCCAGCAGCCTCCCAGGATGGCGATGCACCGGCGATTGCCACCGTATCCTTACCCGGCACCAGCACCGACGACGTCAATGCTTCGCGCAGCGGTGTCTATGAAGCGTGGCTCGCGACGATCGCGGGAGGCAACGAAGTGCGTCGCGTGGCCGTGAACGTCGACGCGGCGGAAAGTGACATCACCCAGGCTAACACCGCGACGCTGCTGACGAGCCTGTCGCCCGCCAAGCTCCGTCTGCGGCGCGCCGATGACTTTGCATTCGAACTCACGCAGGAGGCCGGTTTCTACCGCGGCACGTGGATCCTCCTGTTGCTGGTCGCCCTGCTGCTCGGGGAACAGCTGCTCGCCTATGCCGCCAGTTATCATCCGGCGACGGCCAAGGGAGGGGCACGGGCATGAGCCATCCGGCATTAATCGGCCAGGCGAGCACGCAGGTGGTGCACTACTTCGCGCGTTTGCACACCCTGACGGAGTGGTGGCAGTGGTTCATGTTGCTGGCCGTGACTATCGCAGTGGCGGTGTACGTCATCACGGTCTATCGCCGCGACAGCGTCGAACTGCCTCGCGGTCTGGCCGCTTCGCTCCTGCTGCTCCGGCTGGTCGCCTTGGGAGGAATTCTGTTTTTCTTCCTCGATCTGGAAAAGCGCGAGGAACGCCGGCTCGTGCGTAACTCCCGCGCGGCGGTGCTCGTGGATACGAGCCTGAGCATGGGGGTGCGGGATAGTGGTCCCGACGGCAGTCGGCAGCGGATCGAAGACGTCATTCACGGTTTTGGACAGGACCAGCTGCTGGGCGATTTGCGCAAGCAGCACGATGTGGTGGTGTACCGCTTCGACCAGCAAGCCACGCCGGTCGAGATCGTATCCTTGTCGCGTACGACCTCACCCGCGGCGGCCGACTCCTCGGGCAGCGGGGCGCCCCTGGCCGACGCGACCCGGGACGCGCGGCATATCGCCCTGCTCGGCGGAGTACTCCTTGCCCTCGCGATCATCCTGCTCTGCGTCCATTGGTTGAGAGGGAGTGGCAAGACGGGAGTGACGTCCCCGGCGCCGGGCGGCGAACTTCCGGAAGGAGAAGCGCCGGATGGTTCCTGGTTGCTCTTGGGCGGCATGGTGGCGGGTGTCGCCGGATTGATTGTGCTCGGCGTAGCCAGCCTCCGGCATCCCGACTTGCCGCTGGCCGTCGTGGCGGGGCTTGCCGAGCCCGCCCCGGCCGTCTCCGGTCCGTCGCGTCCCCTCGACGCACCCGAGCCCGATAAGTCGGTCGCCTGGACCGACGCACTCGCTCCCCGCGGCACCGAAACGCGACTGGGGGATGCGTTGAAGTTTGTCATCAACCAGGAACGTGGCGGGCCGATCGCCGGGATCGTCGTCCTGACCGACGGCGGAAGTAACGCGGGCAGCGATTACCAGGAAAGCGTCGTCACCGCGCGTGCTGCGGGCATTCCCGTCCACGTCGTAGGGCTCGGCAGCGATCGGCGGCCTACGAACATTCGCGTCGTCGACCTGGAGGCGCCTCCCCGAGTCTTTCCCGGCGACAAGTTCCAGCTGAAGGGGTTCGTCCAGTCGTTCGGTCTCGTGGGCCGAGCGGTGAAAGTCCAGTTGATGTCCACGGCCGGGCCAAAACCGGGTACGGGCGAGACCGTCGAACAGGAGCAACAGATCCGGCTGCCGCCGGATGGCGAGCTGCTGGCGTTGGAGCTCGAAGTGACCCCCGAGGAGATCGGTGCGCGGACGTTTACCCTGCGCGTGGTTCCTCCGACGCAGGATGCCGACCCGCTGGACAATGAGAAGTCGGCCAAGGTGCAGGTGGTGGAGAGAAAGAACCGCGTGCTACTGCTGGCTGGCGGTCCCCTGCGGGAGTTCCAGTTCGTTCGCAACATGCTGTTCCGGGACCGCAGCACGACGCTGGACGTTCTGCTCCAATCCGGCGCCCCGGGCATCTCGCAGGAAGCCAATCAGCTGCTGTTCGACTTTCCGAGCTCCGCGGAACAGCTGTTCGAATACGACTGCATCGTCGCCTTCGATCCCGACTGGACCTTGTTGGACGAGCAACAGATCGAGTTGCTGGAACGATGGGTGGCGGAGAAGGCCGGCGGGTTGATCCTGGTCGCCGGGCCCGTGGAGACACCCAAGTTGATGGGCGGCGGCGCGGACAGCCGCAAGCTGGAGACCGTGCGCGGCCTGTACCCCGTGTCCTTCTACTCGCGCGGCTCCGCGACAATCAGCCTCAGCCGAACCTCGTCGGAAACACCTTGGCCGCTTGCGTTCACGCGCGAAGGGGAAGAGGCCGAGTTCCTCCGTTTGGCCGACGACCTGGCTGAAAGCCGCGATATCTGGACGGCCTACCCCGGCATCTATGGCTACTTCGCCGTGAAAGGCCTGAAGCAAGGAGCAACGGCCCTCGCACACTTTTCCGACCCGGCCACGATGATGGACGGGAGTCGCCCCATCTATATGGCTTACCAGTTCTATGGCGCGGGACGTGTGTATTACCAGGGCAGCGGGGAAATGTGGTGGCTCCGCCAGGTCGATGATGCCCACTTCGAGCGATTCTATACGCAGTTGATTCGCTGGGTGTCGCAAGGCCGATTGCTGCGTGACTCCAGTCGCGGCGTGCTCCTCGTCGACAAAGACCGCTGCTATCTGGGCGAAACGGTCACCGCCCAGGCCGTCCTGTCGAATGCCCAGTTCGAACCGCTGCTGGACCCGGAAGTGCCGGCGATACTCGTACATCCGGACGGACGACGCTCGAACCTCCCGCTGAAGCGCGTCGACGATGCAGCCCGAGCGGGCGCATACAGCGTCCAATTCACAGCCACGCTCGAAGGCGACTACCGGATCGAAGTACCCCTGCCGGGCGCGACTCTCGAAGAAACGCTGGCGCGCGAAGTACGCGCTCGCATGCCGACGCTGGAAACGGAACAGCCCGAGCGCAACGACCCGCTGCTCAAGGATCTGACGCAGAAGACCGGCGGGCACTACTACGTGGGCTTCGGTGCCGCTGTGAATCGGGCCACGGCCAGCCTTACGCCGCTAGCCCTGCAAGTCGAACCGCAGGATCAGGTCACATTCCTGCCAGGTACGCCGGACCGCCATTTCGACCAGGTGCTCATGACCTGGCTGATGGCGATCATCTGCGGCGCGCTGAGCGTCGAGTGGCTGATCCGGCGTCTCGTACGACTGGCCTGACGCGCCCGAAGGCTATTCGGCAGACGCGGCAGCCTTAGTGAAGCCCGACTTGAGCAGGTCTTCGTAGCCCTGCTTCAAAGGCCGCACGTCGAAACCTTCGGCCCGCAGGATCTCGGCCGCCGCCAGCACGCGGCCGCCCGACCGGCAATGGCAGTAGATGATCTTCGTCGCGTCCAGCTCTTTCGTGACCGACTTGGGATTCGCGGCACCCCGCAACTTGCTCAGGGGGAAGAGCCGGGCCTGCTCCAGCCGCCCCGCTCGCCATTCCGATTCCTCGCGTACGTCCAACAACACGGCCTTGCCGTCCGCCAGATTCTTCTTCACCACCTCGACGCTGTCCCGCGTGTGCTCCGGCTTTGCCGCCTGAGCCAGACCACGCCTGGCCCACGTGCCAGCCACCACACAGGAAACGAGCAGAGCCACTACGACGGCAGAACTTGAACGCGACATAACCTAT
>JBFWYF010000698.1:0-4475 GCA_050186685.1 Pirellulaceae bacterium | reverse complement strand
GTCAATTGCTGCTGCAGATCGCGGATTTTCGCTTCTACGTCGGGTGCCGGGAGCTTCACGAACGGCGGACTGTTCTGCCGGATCGGTTTCGAATAAAGCCCGACGCCTCGCTCCGGCACATTGTGGAAGAAGGCCTTCAGCCCGTAAAAATCGCGCTGCGTGAACGGATCAAATTTGTGGTCGTGGCAGCGGCAACAGTTGAATGTCTGTCCCAACCACACCGCGGCGGTGGTCTCCACCCGGTCCGCCGTGTACTCGGCCAGGAACTCCTCGTCGATAATCCCGCCTTCTTCGTTAAGCATGTGGTTGCGATGAAAGCCCGTGGCAATGCGCTGTTCCAGAGTGGCCTCGGGCAGGAGATCGCCGGCCAGCTGCTCGATCGTGAACTGGTCGAACGGCAGGTTGGCATTGAAAGCGCGAATCACCCAGTCGCGCCAGGGCCACAGCTCGCGGTCGCGGTCCACCTGGTAACCGTTCGAGTCCGCATAGCGAGCTGCGTCGAGCCAGTCGATCGCCAACCGCTCGCCAAAGTGGGGCGACTGCAGCAAACGATCCACGAGCCGCTCATAGGCACCCGCGTGCCGATCGCTTAGGAACGCGTCTATCTCCTCCGTCGCCGGCGGCAGCCCGGTAAGGTCCAGCGAAACCCGCCGAATGAGCACCTCCTGATCCGCTTCCGGTGAGGGACGCAACCCTTCGACTTCCAGTCTGGCCAGAACGAAACGATCCAAGGGATGACGCGGCCAATCCTTCGCCTGGACTTCCGGCACGGGTACGGAAGCCAGCGGAACATAGGACCAATGCTGTTCGTACGTCGCGCCGTGCGCGATCCACTCCCGCAAGAGCTCTTTCTGCTGCGCCGCTAACGGCTTGAGGGAACCCGGTGGCGGCATGACCAGATCGCCATCCGTACTGAAAATGCGAGTCAGCAAGTGCGATCGAGCCGTGCTTCCCGGCACGATCGCGACCTCTCCGGACTCGGCCGGCGAGATCGCCTGTTCGCGCACATCCAGTCGCAGACCCGCCTCGCGACGCTGCGCGTCGGGACCATGGCACGCAAAGCAATGATCCGCGAGCACCGGGAGGATGTCGCGATTAAATCGGATCGGCTCGGCCGCGATCAGTGAGGCAGGCCACCCGTGCGCCCCGATCAGCAGCAACACAGGACTGGCGGTTTGCAGAAGTCTTCGGAGTGTAATGAAGATATTCATGATGCTCAGCGAGAACCAACCTGGCTCGGAGAAAGCGTGCCGCGTAAGCCGGTGAGGTAGCAAAGCAGGTCGGCGGCCTGCTGCGCGGTCAAGCCGCTGAGCTGGCCGTCGGGCATCAGGGAATTGCGGAGCGGTTGCAGGTTCTGGACGGACCGAGCCGCCAACGTGATCTCGAGGCCCTGACCGTCGCGGAGGATGACCTGGGTGTCATCGCGCCGGACAAGCACGCCGGTTAGTAGGCGGCCGTCCGCTGTCTGAACCAGATAAGCTGCGTACTGAGGCTCGATCCGGCGGGAGGGAGTGAGCATGCTTTCGAGCAGATCGCTCGCTGTGCGCTGGCCGCCAATCGATGATAGTTCCGGTCCCACGGCCGCGCCGCGTTCTCCCACCCGGTGGCACTTCCCGCAATTGACCGCTTCCGACCAGAACATCTGTTCGCCTCGCGCCGCATCACCCGCCAGAGAGAGGATGCGCGCCGGGCGCGGGTTCGACCCCAGCTTGCGTTCACCCTGCTCTGCCGCAGGGAAGAAGCCTTCAAACAGATCGCGCGGCGGACCAACTGGCAGCTTCGCGGCTGCCGCCAGCAGCACGGTACGCTGATCCGCGGATAACGCGTCCCGCCCCAGCTGCCGGGCCCAGTGAAGCGCCGATGCCGTACTGTTCAAATCCAGTTCATCCGACGTCGCGACGCGCGCCCCGTTGTCCTGTCGCGGCAACGAGGCGATCCATTGTTCGATCAGCCGCAATCCGAATTCGTCGGGCCATTCCGAGCCGATATGCGGCATGCGGTCGCGACCGAACTTGGCCATCCGGAAAAAAAGCGTACTGGCCAAGGGTTCTCCCGGCTTGATGATCTCGGCATCCGGCAAGGAAAAATCGCCACGTGTCGGACGGGCCCCAATAGCGTGCATCTCCTGGGGCGGTACGGAATACTGCAGCCGCAAGGGCACCGTGCCGCCACCGTGGTCCGAGTGACAATGGCCGCAGTTCGCGTGCAGGTAGGCGCGGGCACGTGCCTCCAGTGGTTCGCGCTCGTTCGCCGGATCGACGAGTCCGCGTTCCCGGCTGACCGACTCGGCGTCGAAGGCCGGCAGGTCCTCGTCGTTTTTCCCTTTCCGCTGAATGAGTCCCAGCTGAGTGAACGCCACGAGCTGGTTGTGTCCGTCCGATCCAGGCCGATTCAGTTGCTCCGGCGAAAAAGCCAAGGCGTACTCCGACTGATTGCTGTGGCACGACAGGCACTGCGTGCGGCTGTGGAACTGCCACACGACATTCCGGCCACCCAGCCGCAGGTCCTTCTCGGCGCCATCGGCCGGCACCAGGTCCGCATCCGATTGATCGTCGCGCCAGGCGTAGGTGTAGCCTCGCCAGTCAAGCCCGTCGTAATGCAGCAATTGAGTTTCGATCCGCCGCGAAGCGGCCGCGATCGTCCGCACCAGCACGGTATCTCGGGGGAAGTGCATCCGAAAATGGTGCCAGTACACGAGCCCTGGAATCGGCTTACCGGCCGGGTACCAGCGGACCGACGACGTATCGGGCAGTGCGATCCAGTGCTCGGCGGTCGCCCCATCATGCCACTGCTGACTGTTCACGACAAACGGGTAAACGCCTGCTGCGGGGCGATGCTCGGCGGCGGACGCAAACAGGCCGGTCTGCGACAGCGACGTCGGAAAGTCAGCATTACGTTGGCCTTCCGAACTGCGGGCCAACGTGTGCACGGTGCCGAAATCGTGGTCCAAGAAAAACAGCTCTCCGTCGTGGTTCTCGCCGAAAGCCGACACACGCACGGCAGGGCGCGTCATCTCGGGCATCTCTTTCGTCCGGCTGCCGTCAAAACGGGCGGCCCACAGACGACGCGTCTCCCAGTCGCCGAAAATGTACGCCCCCACCAGCTCCGGGAACTTCCGCCCTCGGTAGACGTATCCGCCCGTGACGCTGCAAGCGATGGTATGCGGCAGTTCGATCAACGCGGGATGAATCGGGGTCGGACCGAGCTGATCGACCTTGATGGGCTGCGGTCCCTCGGAGGCGGACCAGCCGTAGTTGCCGCCCTTATCGATGCGATGGACCGACTCCCACAATTCCCATCCGACGTCGCCGACGTACAGTTCGCCGGTCTGACGATCGAAGCTCATCCGCCAAGGGTTGCGAAACCCATAGGCCCAGACTTCCGGCCTGGCGCCTTCGAGATGCACGAAGGGATTATCGGGGGGTATGCCGTAATCCCGATCTGCGTCGCGGCGATTCACGTCGATCCGCAGGATCGACGAGAGCAAATCCCCAATGTCCTGGCCGGTGTTTCGCGGATCCGGCGGGTTGGGATCGGCGGCATCGCCGGTCGATATGTACAACATTCCGTCCGGACCAAAGTGCAGATCGCCGCCATTATGGCCGCCTTGAACGAAGCTCAGCACAATTTCTTCGCTGTTCGGATCCACTCGCGGCGGGTCCGTCTCCGTCACGGTGAACCGGGACACGCGCGAGCCGTCGGGCAGGTTGCGCACTCGGGAGTTCTTACTGCGCAGCGTATAGCAGATAAAGCACTGCCGGTTGGTCGCGAACTCCGGGTGAAACACCAGCCCATACACGGCCTCGACTCCAGCCGCGTCGGGCAGCTTCTGCAGAGTGGCCAGTTCCTGTCGCAGGTCGAAGAACACGTCCGCTTCAGCGTCGGGGGACTGGCGGAACGAGTAGAGTACTCCGGCCTGTTCGCCGACAAACAGGCGATCGCTGCCCGGACACCGGGCCAGCAGGATCGGGCGATCGAACTTCAGCTTTGGAAAGGGCTGGACGATTTCGTACGGCGGCGGCGGGTCAGGTGAGCCGATAACACGCGAAGTCGTCCACGGCTGGCGTACTGCCGAGGCCTCGGCGGCGCCGATTCGCGGGCTCGGCACACCAAGGCTACTCCAAAGGATCGTTCCGACGAGCAGGACCGCCGACCAGCGACCAGCAACGCGGGACAACAGCAGGGGCATGGGCACTCTCCCGACACCTCGCGGCAGCGATAACCAAACGGGGCACGTGAGCGCCCATTGTAATGACTCGTTCCCTTGAATGATCGGCCCTTCTCCACGACTGCTGCCCTTCATGGTTTTCTCTGCGGCCATCTCCGCGGCCATCTGCGACTTCTGCGTTTCATCTCCCACCGCCGGCCAGACGGGGCCAATGGAAACGCGGAGACCGCAGATTTCGCAGAGCGGAAGGAGAGAAAGAGAAACGTCGGCAAGCTGTCCTCTCCGCGGCCATCAGCGACTGCTGCGT
>JBFWYF010000697.1:0-4478 GCA_050186685.1 Pirellulaceae bacterium | reverse complement strand
GACCGCTACCAGCAGCGGCACCATCCCCGCAGTCGCCGCTACATAGGCAAGCCCTGCAGCCAGCGCCATGCGGCGGTCGTCAAAGGCGCGCGTCAGCCAGCCAAACATCCCGGTCATGACGACACTGACGGGTAACGCTGCCTTCGCGTGAGACAGAGACAACACCCACAGGCACAGACACAATCCGACCGTGAACTGCCGTAGCGGCCGGGCGAACAACCCGTCCGGGCGCTGACGCGCCCAACCGGCGGCCAGGGCCGTGCCCAAGATGAGCGGCAAATACGTCAGCCCGTAGAAGGCCAGCGGCAGCCGTCGCTCGCGGACCGCCGCCGCACCCTGCTCCAACAAGAATCGGGCAAGCCCCTGGAAGAATATCGGCGAGAAGTTATAGGCCAACGTCAAAGCCGCCAGACTGGCCCAGACAAACGCCGAGTGCCGGGTGCGGCGGGCCACCACTCCCATCAGCACCGATACCAGCAGCGCCGTAGGAACGAGCGCATACGGCACGGCCGTACTGAACCGCAGCAGAGCCAGGATGATTCCAGCACTGCATAACACCAAGCCGGCGGTCAACGGCAACATGATCGACCAGGGCCAGGGCCGAACCAGGTCGCCCGTCCGCTCCTGGAAAACCCTCGCCACCGCGTCGGCCGTCAACAGCACGGGTATCGCCACGAGCACGCACGCAAATCCAATCCAGTCGACCGTTAAGCTCGCGGCGAAATAGAAGACAAAAATCCCCAGAAACTGGCCGCCCAGGAGAAAAACGGGAAAGAATCCGAGGATCCGCGGCTGCTGCAGCGATTCGGTCAGCCAGAAGACGTGCCGGTTCACCTTGACGATGCCGGCCGATGCGATGCCCCACAGCCCCAGCGCCGCGAATCCAATCCACATCGGGTCGGCGCCGCGCAACACCGGTGCGATGCCCCCGGCCAGAGACAGGAATACGTAGCTCGCCAGAAACGTAGGTTGGTCACCCCGCAAAAAGTGGCGAAATGTCGAGCGGCCGATCGCCAGCGTCGCCACCCCGGCCAGCGAGAGCGCGACGATCGCCGAGACGCCACCGATCCATCCGTCGTTACTTGCCCCGAGCCAGCGCCACGCGCTGCACGACAGCGGCAGGAGCACTACCGTCAGCGCCAGTAAGGCGTGCCCCGTCTTACGTAGCCCGAGCTTGCGATAACTCGTCCAACCGGCCGTCCAGACTGCGGCCGTATAAGTAAACAGCGTGGCAAACCTGGCCACCGGCCCGAAGTCGTCCCAGTGAGGCATGACCATCATCAGGGATGAACCCAGCAGGATCAGCATTCCCGCGGCAAGTACCCACTTGATGTTCCTCTCTTGAAGGAAGCTGTCCAAGAACCGAACGACGACCGAATCCGAGGGCGACGGGGTAGAGGACATGGATCGTTTCCGACAAGTGCGTGAACGTGTTTCACCAGCGACTTGCGGCTAAAGCAATCCAGCGGCCAGTGCCTCCGGAAATTTCGGCATCTGGCACAAAGCACGTGCACAAGCAGAGTTACGTTCGGAGCCTGCAGGCGGCCTCAAGTCCGAACGGGCCCGCGCGCCGGACGCGCGCTGCAGCGAACTGCAGGAAAAGAGCTGCAGGAAAAGAGCTGCAGCGTAGCGGAACTCCCAAGAGTCCGACTCCCTGGCCGCGGAAGTCTGCATTCCCCTCGAGAGGATCGAATCACACGGAGCCGCAGAGGCACGAGCTGCCTCCGGTTGTCCTCCGCGGCTCTGCGACTCCGTGTGAGACCAGTCCCGCTGCAGAGCCTGACGCCGCTCGGGCCGAGCGCGCCACTCTCGGCACACCACTCTTGGCGCACAAATCGCGGCCAACCAAGCCCGACCAGCCAAGCCCGACCAGCCAAGCCCGGCCAGCCAGGCCCGACGTCAAGGAACGATTGCGCGCAGCGTATTACGTAACGGCTGACCAGGCACGCGTACTTCCGCCCCGCCATACGGCGAGTAATATCCGTAGCCCGGTCGCCCCACGATCACGGGCGTAGTCACAACCGGGGCTCGATAGACCGTGACGGGAGGCAACACCATCGTTGGAACGGCTCGATATGCCATCACGGGAGCCGGCGCCATGTACACCGTCGATGGGACAACGCGATAAGTCGCCACCCTGGGAGCGACGTACAACGGCGGTCCCACGATGTACTGTGCCTTCGCCGTCGGCGCGCTCCACACAGCACCCACCAATACGCCCGCTACCACCAGCAGCTTCGACATGGCTCACTCCTTTACAAATGCAGATCCATCTTCCGAATTCCATCGTCCGCCCCGGTCTATTATTCCCGCCTGGCGGCCCGGGTGCCAAGGGCCCGCCCGCCCCCGTTACAACGGCTGACTCGAATCCCTGGATTCGGCGGCCGCGGCCGGCTGCGCGCGCTGGAGTCGCGGCCCGTCTGCTTCGTCCACGACGACGAACCGATCCCCGTCTTGCGGCTGAACGACCTCGGGTTCCTCGCTCTCGTCAGCCGCTGGCATGGCGAGTTCGGCGGCACGGCACTGTTCGTGTGTGCGCGAGTAACGCGGCGGCAGCTCGAAGTCGCGGTCGCCGAGTCGGTACGAGACGGTCGTCCCGGAGCGATTCGAGATCGTGAATCGGATCGCATCGGAACGCGGACGTCCAAACATCTGGACGCCGTAGTAATATCCCGTGCTATCGCTGCGCGCAATGGCCACTGCAGTCTCGCGAACGGCCGGGTCGAGCATATTCTCACGATGCTCCGGCGATTGCTTCCATCCGCGGTAGAATCCTCGTGCGAGCTGCTCGACGGTAAAGCCCGTCGAGTCGTATTGATAGGCAATGTTTTCGGCGACGAGGCAATAATCGTAGCCGTGATTAGCAGCTCGCTGTGCCGGTGAATTACCATCGGCATGATGGCCATACTTGTCCGTGCGTGCCAGGAAGTTGGCGAAATACTGGGCCGTCTCCAACAACTGCTCGTCCACCTTGGTCGGTTCGCATCCGTTGCGCTCGCGCAGCCGGTTCGTCCGCTCGACAATGGTCTCCGCTACCTGCTGGCGATCCAACGACGAATCCGGTGCGGCAGTTCGTTCCTCTGCCTTCGTCGTTTCCTGATCGGCATGCTCGCGTATTTGTCCTGGCAACCAGGTCGCGGACATGACCGCGGTCAGAAGGCAGTACAATATTCTCAATCGCATGGCCATGGTTGGTCCTCCCCGCCAAGACCGTGCAAACATCGCGCCATGCGGGTAGAAGGGTTGGTGCACATAACATCCGTAGGAACGGTTTCCAATGAAAGGTCTCGGTTGCCCCGCTTACGCGTTGTTCCAGAATGACTCACTCAGGAATAGAACTATGCGAAGACTCTTCGTTCACGGGCTGCACGATCGCCGGCACTTCACTGCTCGCATCGCGGGGCTCGCCGCGGGAGGCATCGCGGCCGCGTGGAGTTGTCCGGCTGATTCCGCAAACAACGCCCGCTCGCAGCCGCGGATCGATACGCATATGCACGTCTGGAGCGGCGATTCGCAACAGTTTCCATTCGCGCACCCTTACGAGCCCGCCTTTAATCCTCCCGCAATCGCCGCGACCGCCGAGCGGCTGGTCGAAGAAATGGACCAGTTCCGCCTGACTCACTGCGTGCTCGTTCAGACGATTTATCATGGATGGGATAACCGCTATCTGGCTGCCTGCCTGAGGGCGTACCCGCAACGATTCAGAGGCCAGGGGCTGATTGATCCCACCGCTCCGGATGTCGCCGAACGCCTCGAGTACTGGATCCGGGAACACGGGCTGAGCGGCATGCGATTCAGTCCCATTTATTACCTGGGCAAAGATGACTGGTTGACGGCACCCACGGCCTACGCGTTGTGGAGGAAAGCCGAAGAGCTGGGAGCCGTGTTCAATTTCTTCATTCGTACCGACCAGCTGCCCAAACTCGAGGTCATGATCCGCCAGTTTCCTCAGGTGCCTGTCGTGATCGACCACCTGTCGCGGGTGGATCTCCGCGCCGCGGATCCCCTTGCCGAGTTCCGAAAGCTGCTGGCCCTCGAAAAGTACCCGCGTGTGTGGGCAAAGATCTCGGAGCTATCGGTCTTGTCGCCATCGGGCAAATTTCCCTATCGCGACACGTTCCCGTGGGTGCGGCGGCTGTATGACGCCTTTGGAGCGGACCGGCTGCTATGGGGGACGGGTTTCCCGGGTGCCACGCGGGCTCAAGCCGGCCGCCCGTCGCTGCGCGAGGAGCTCGATCTGGTCGAACGTGAGCTGTCGTTCTTGTCGGCTTCCGATCGCGACAAGATCTTGGGGAGCAATGCCGCGGCTCTGTGGAAGTTCCCCTTGTAGCGGAAGTCGCCAGGCGACGCGCCCCGCGGCGACGTAAGACTTCCGGCGCGGCGCAGAGACTTGCGGACGCGGAGTCCGAAGTCTTGCGACTTCCGCTACCGTAGCGGAAGTCGCCAGGCGACGCGCCCAGCTGCGACGCAAGACTTCC
>JBFWYF010000696.1:0-4478 GCA_050186685.1 Pirellulaceae bacterium | reverse complement strand
GGCCAGGCGCCCCCCTTCCACCCCGAAGATTCGCTGGATACTCCATTGAATTCCGGTCCACGCCAATTCGGCCACTCTTGCGCCAGCGCGAAGGGGGCTAGCACCCAGCACAGCAGCCACCACTGGCTCAGCAGAATTCGTCGGATCATGAATGGATTGCTCTCCTGGCGGCCCCATCCTAACCCGAAGCGTCCGAGACGGGCCAGCCCGGGCGGTAGGGGGTTGGGCGGTAGGGGGTTAGGCTGATCAGGGACAAACCGACGCGCTCCCTGCGTTTTTTCTGCGCCGTCGGCGACCTCCGCGTTTCCAATTCCCCACTTCGGTACGGCGCGGCTGATATTGACACCCCTTGCTGATCGACGTATACAGCCTGCCCGTGTTCCAGCCGAGTGGTTCGGCGGGCACCGCCGACACGGAGGTCGACGCAAGCTTCAGGATGATAGCGTGGGCAAGTTCTATTTGGTCACAGGTGGACTCGGTTTTCTCGGAGCGGCGCTATCACGGGCCCTGCTGTCAGCAGGACACAGGGTACGCGTGCTGGACAACTCCTTCCGTGGGTCGATTCGGCGGCTCGGTTCCAGTGCCCCGGACGTCGAGGTGGTGTGCGGGGACATCCGCGATCTGGACGTGGTGACTCGCGCCGTGCGAGGCGTCGATGCAGTATGCCATCTGGCCTATGTCAACGGCACGCGCCACTTCTACAGCCAGCCTAGTCTGGTGCTGGAAATCGCCGTCAAGGGCATGATGAATGTCCTGGACGCCTGCCGGTCGCAGCGTGTCGGCGAACTGATCTTGGCCTCGAGTTCCGAGGTGTATCAGACCCCTCCGACGTTGCCGACCGACGAGTCGGTACCCCTGTCGGTGCCCGATCCCTTAAACCCCCGGTATTCGTACGGGGGCGGGAAGATCATTTCCGAGTTGATGACGCTCAATTATGGGCGCGAGCACCTGGAACGGGCCGTGATCTTCCGACCACACAATGTGTATGGCCCCGACATGGGCTGGGAACATGTGGTGCCGGAGTTCGTAGCGCGGCAGTTGTCCGCCCAAGAGCAACATCATGGTCCGCGGCCTATGGAGTTTTCCATCCTGGGTGACGGGCAGCAGACGCGAGCTTTCATCTATATCGACGATTTCACCCGTGGATTGATGCGGGTTATCGAAGCAGGCGAGCATCTGGGGATCTACCACATCGGGACGCCCCAGGAGCACACGATTGCCGAGGTCGCGCAGCTGGTGGCACGGGGGCTGGGACTGAGTATCGAGTTAAGGCCGGGCCCCGCCGCACCGGGTGCCACCGTCCACCGATGTCCGGACATCCGCAAGCTGCGGCAACTTGGATTCGAGCCGGTTGTTTCCCTCGCCGCGGGTCTGGAGCTGACCGTACCGTGGTATCGCGACGCGTGGCACCGGGGTGAAGGGCGGCATGTGACGAAACAAGCTGCGTAGACAGGGCGAGCGTTCCAGACGAGGTGTAGCAACTTAAGAGACGAGGAATCGATGACGAGCGAGGAGGAGCAACCACGGATACTGCAGCGCGAGCTCCAGGTAGTATCGCCGTGGGTGAGCCTGATCGCCAAGCGCGTTGATTTCGGGATGGGGAAGCCACCGGAGATTTATCATTGTCTGCAGCAATCCGATTACATCGGCGTGCTGGCTCGGACGCCAGACGGGCTGATTCCCATCGTCCGCCAGTATCGCCCGGCGGTGGAAGCATACACTTGGGAGCTGCCGGCTGGTTTGGTCGAGCCGAATGAAACGCCGGAGGACTGTTGCCGGAGGGAGTTGCAGGAGGAGACCGGCGTTCGTGCGTTGCACGTGTTGTCGCTGGGAGCGTTTCTGCCCGACACCGGCCGCATGGGCAACCGGATGCACGGCTTTTACGCGGAAGTGACGGCGCCGGAGGGAGACGCAGTCGAAGCGGGCATGACGGTACGGTTCGTCGACGCGAATACGCTGGGTGCGATGGTGCGGAGCGGCGAGTTCATTCACCAGCTACATCTCGGTGTCCTGGCGGCGGCGCATTTCCATGGAGTGTGGAGGTTCTAGGACAAGGATGTCATGAAGCCACTCGAATTCGACCTGTTGATCGTCGGGGGCCACGGGCACGTGGGGCTGCCGATGGGTATCGCGCTGGCCGACGCCGGACTGCAGGTAGCGCTCTATGATCTGAACCGGGCCAGTGGCGAAGTGATCGCGCGCGGTGAAATGCCGTTTCTCGAGTACGACGCCGAGCCGATTCTGAAGCGTGTGATCGGGCGGACGCTGCATTTGGTCGACCGCCTGGAAGCCGTTCAACATTCTCGTACGGTCGTCGTCACGATCGGTACCCCCGTCGATGAGTATCTCAATCCGGAACTGCTGCCGATGTTCCGTCTGGCGGACGACCTGCAGCCTCTGCTGCGCGCCGGCCACCACGTGATCCTGCGCAGCACGGTGTTTCCGGGAACGACCGAGCGGCTTGCCGACTACATGCAGGTCCGCGAACGCGGCATTCATCTGTCGTTCTGTCCGGAGCGCATCGCCCAGGGCTATGCGATTCGCGAGCTGCGCAAGCTGCCGCAGATCATATCGGGCGTCGATGAACGATCGCTCCAGCTCTCCCGGGAACTGTTCTCGGCATTGGACCTGAAGATCGTCGAGTTGAGCGTGCGCGAAGCGGAGCTCGCCAAGCTGTTCAGCAACGCCTGGCGATATATCCAGTTTGCGACATCGAATCAGTTCTTCATGATCGCCACGGAGAACGGCGCGGACTTCAATCGGATCCGATATGCCATGACGGACGGATACCGGCGAGCCGCCGATTTTCCGGGCGCGGGCTTTGCCGCTGGTCCTTGCCTGCTCAAGGACACCATGCAGCTCTCGGCCTTCTACCACAACAACTTTCTGTTGGGCCATGCGGCCATGCTGGTCAATGAAGGGCTACCAAGCTTTCTGGTGCGGCAAATCGCGGCGCGCCGGAGCCTGCAAGGACGAAAGGTGGGCATTCTGGGCATGGCCTTCAAGCGGGACGTCGACGATACGCGTGATTCCCTCTCGTACAAGCTGGCCAAACTACTCCGATTCCACGGCGCCGACGTGCTCTGCTCGGACGAATTCGCCGACCGCCCCGAGTTCGTCTCGAAGGAGCAGTTGGTTCAAGAGAGTGAGATCATTATCGTCGGCGCGCCACACTCGGCGTACAGCCACCTGACCATCCCCAGTCATATCGAAGTTGTTGACATTTGGAACTGTCTGACCACGGCGACCGCGGCACGAGCCGCAGCCTGAGCCTAGACCTCAACCCGAAGGGGACTGCACGTGACGACCGCTCCTTTGACTTACGGGCCGATCGAATGTTGCCAGGTCTGCGGCACTCGCCCGCTTGTCCCAGCCTTATCGCTGGGCTTTCTACCCCCCGTGAACCGGATGCGGGCCCTGGGCAGCCTGGCCGATGAAGAGCCGTGGTTTCCTGCCGAAATGCTGGCCTGCCCCCACTGCCATCTGGTTCAGCTGGGTTTTGCGGTCGATCCGAATCTGCTCTTCCCTCCGGATTACCCCTATACCAGCGGGTCGACCCGCATCCTGCGGGAGAATTTTGCGGAACTCTATCAGGAGGCCAACCGCCTGTTGGGACTGAAGCCGGAGGACCTCGTACTGGATATCGGTTCCAATGACGGCACGTTGCTCAGCAACTTCCAGCAGGGTGGACATCGCGTCGTCGGCGTCGAACCGTCGCTGACGGCCGAGCTGGCGCTCGCTCGAGGTATCCCGACCATGATGTCGTTTTTCGGCTCGGACGCCGCAGCCCGGGTCCGGCGCGAACAGGGGCCGGCGAAGGTCGTCACCGCGGCGAACGTCTTCGCACATATCCATGGCATCCATTCCATCGTGGACAGCATCGAACATGTGCTGGCGGACGACGGTGTGTTTATCTCGGAGTCGCACTATCTGGTCGACCTGGTCGACACCCTGCAATACGACACAATCTATCATGAGCACCTGCGCTATTATTCCTTGACGAGCCTGCAGCACTTGCTCGCCGCGCACGGGCTGCGCGTATTCCACGTCAAGCGGATTCCGACGCACGGGGGATCGATCCGCGTATACGCGACCAAGTCGGCTCAGTACCCGGCGGATGGCACCGTGGCCGCGGTTCTGGCGGACGAAGCGCGCGCTGGCTTCGATGGGGAAGACTGGATTGCAGGCTTTCGCCGGCGAGTGCGCCAGTCGAAGCTGGATCTGTACGGCATCCTTGCCGGTTTGAAGCGGCAGGGCGCTCGCATTTATGGAGTCGGTGCCCCTTCGCGGGCCAGTACGCTGGTGAACTATGTGGGCCTCGACGACGGCATCCTCGATTGCGTATTGGAACAGCCGACATCGAAGAAGATCAACAAGTATATGCCCGGCACGTTCATTCCCGTGCTCAGCGAAGAGCGCTTGTACCGGGATCAGCCGGAGTATGCGTTGTTGCTGTCCTGGCACATCAGCGAGGAGCT
>JBFWYF010000695.1:0-4480 GCA_050186685.1 Pirellulaceae bacterium | reverse complement strand
TTGTTGACGCCCCAATCCTCTTGTCCGATGTCTCCCCAGTCACCGGCCGCGTGGCGATTCAGGAATTCCGCCGGAGTCTGACCGCTGGCCTCCAGCGCGTGCAGGGCTCCGGGTGTGGCGAGGATTTGCCCGAGTGGCAGGACGTGGCCTGCCGCATCGCGACGTCGAAAATGCGATTCTGCTGTCATGGTCTGCCCCCTGGGCCGCTGGCCCGCCGCCGCTTGTTGACGATGCCCGGGGCCCGTTGTGGAACCGCCGGTCGGGTGTCTCGGACGCGACCTCCAAGTCTCCCTACCTGTAAAAGCACCAACGGCGCGCCAACTCCATCACAGAATCCGAAATGAATCGCGGCTTCCGCTGCCGCCTGCCGCCACTCGGTGGTCTCCCACCGAGTTGTCAATCTTGAGCGGGATCCACATAATGCCGGATTGACCCCTCGCCTCTTGTCCGTTGCAGCGGCTTATTTCCATGGACGAAAAACTGATCTCCTCCGGCATTACCTTCGACGATGTCCTGCTTGAACCGCGATACAGCGATATCGTCCCCGCAGAAGCCGACGTGCGCACTTTTTTGACGAAGCGCATCCGACTGAACATCCCGTTGCTCAGTTCGCCGATGGACACGGTGACTGAGAGCGATCTTGCCATTGCCCTCGCGAAAGAGGGAGGGCTGGGGGTGATACACAAGAATATGCAGGTCGATCACCAGCAAGAGGAAGTCAACAAAGTCAAGCGATCGGCCAACGGCATCATCCGGGATCCCGTCACGCTGCCACCCGATGCCCCGGTCTCACGTGCCCGGGCCCTCATGAGCCAGCACAACGTGTCTGGTATTCCCATCACCTTGCCGGGGGGGCGCCTGGTAGGCATCCTCACCCGCCGCGATCTTCGTTTTCTCGAGCAAAGTGACATCCCGATTTCGCAGGTCATGACGAAGGAATTGCTCGTGACAGCTACGGGGGACGTAACGCTTGAGGAAGCTGAGAAGATTTTAACGGCTAAAAAGGTGGAGAAACTTCTGCTGGTTGACGAACAATATGTCCTGACCGGTTTAATCACCATTCGCGACATCGACATGATGAAGCGTTTTCCCAATGCCTGTAAAGATAGGCAAGGGAGGTTGAGAGTAGGGGGTGCTATCGGAGTCTACGACTTCGAGCGCGCTCAATCGCTCATCCAGAGTGGTGTGGACTTGATCGTGCTGGACAGTGCTCACGGGCACTCGAAGAACGTAATCGAGACCGTCCGGGAGATTAAGCGAAGATGGGAAATCGATGTGGTAGCTGGCAACGTCGCCACGAGCGACGGTTGCCGGGACCTGATACGAGCGGGTGCGGATGCGGTGAAGGTGGGCATCGGTCCCGGATCCATCTGCACGACGCGGGTGATCTCGGGAGTTGGAGTGCCCCAGATCACGGCGATCACGAATGCGGCGCTGGCGGCTCGAGGAACGGATGTCACGATTATTGCGGATGGTGGTATCCGCTACTCGGGCGACATCACGAAGGCGTTAGCTGCGGGCGCCCACACGGTGATGATCGGCGGGTTGTTTGCGGGACTAGCGGAGAGCCCGGGGCGTACGATCCTGTATCAGGGTCGAACGTTCAAGCAGTATCGCGGGATGGGTTCGTTGGGCGCGATGGTGAAGGGGTCCAGCGAGCGGTATCGGCAGACGAACATGGATACAGGCACGGGTAAGCTCGTGCCGGAGGGTGTGGAAGGGCGTGTACCCTACAAAGGGCCGCTGAGCGACTTCGTCTATCAGCTGGTCGGGGGCTTTCGGGCCGGGATGGGCTATTGCGGCACGCGAACGATTGATGAATTGCGTACGGAAACCAGGTTCATTCAAGTTTCGGCGGCGAGTGTAAGAGAGAGCCATCCGCATGACATTGCCATTACGCAGGAAGCACCGAACTACAGCCCGGAAGTTGCTGCCAAAGACAACAACTAGGGGCGAGATTGCCACGGAAGAGGCGGCGTCGGGATGGACGGCTCGCCACGCGACGGGTCGCATAGCGGAGCTAGTTTGGTCATCGAGCGCCGGCGAACGATTTCTGAAGTCGGAATGGCCGGATGGAAGCTGGTGGCGCCATACGGCGGGAGTCGTCGCCCAGCGATGGACGCTGGCGGGCAGCTTGTTCGTAGCTTTAGCCGGTTGGGCCCGGGCGGATGATTTCCAGCGCTCTGCGGCGCCGCGACCGACGGAGCCGGCCAGCTTGAGCATTGCGGACGAGGCGCGGCCGATCCGCTCCGATAGCGGCTCGGCTGAGCGGCGCGCGACGGCACGACCGGCGGCCGAGTCCACCCAAGCCTGGCGACTGCGGTGGCGGACGCCTGGCGGTTCCCAGTCGCTGACCCACGCGGAATCGGGCGAGAAGCCGATGGCGGTGTCCCGCGCGGTGCTAGTGTGGAGCGATGCGGAGGCGGGCACGCGTTCGGCGGTACGCCAGGCTGCCCAAGTCACGCCGGTGAATCCCTTCCAGGATCCGTTCAGTGACAAGCCGACGCCGGCGCCGGCTCAGCCTTCCGACCAGCCGGCACTGCCGCCGTTGGATTCGGCTCCGAACCTGGACGCACCGACCCTGCCGCCGTCAGTCGGCAATCCTCCGGTTCCCGCCCCGGCCGAGGAGAGTGCCCCGATTCCTCCGTCGACGCTGGATACGGCGCCGAGCGATGCGGCACCCATTCCGCCGGGCAGTTCGCGTTCTCGAGATCTGCCTCCGTCCGATCCGCTGGAGCTGCCGAACGGCCTCGATCCATCGGGCGGACAGAAACCGTGCCAGCGCACCTATAACGGCCGCGATTGCTGTGTCGACGGCGAGAAATGTCGCGACGCTCGCCGTTTCGTGAAGGAAGACACCATCACGAAGATTGGCATCGACATCACTCCGGCGTTTACCAATTTGGAACGGGACACCCCGACCGATGTCGTGCAGAGCCGGGATCTGGCGTTGGCGCCATCGCGCATCTGGAAGGACCGGTCGGGATCGCAGGTGGCCGAGGGAAGGCTGGTCGACTTCCGGTTCGGTCGGGTGCACATTGCGGGAACCGATGGTCAGACCGCCCAGATCCCTTTTAAGGATTTGAGCGACGACGACCTTTGCTTCGTTACTGCGTGGTGGAGCTTGCCCACGGAATGCCTGTTGGATGCGGACGACTATAGCCACCGCAACTGGCTGGCGACGACCATGATGTGGAAGGCGTCGGCGCTGTGCCACAAGCCGTTGTATTTCGAGGACGTGCAGCTGGAACGGTACGGCCACACTTCGGGCCCCATCACGGAGCCGTTCGTGTCGGCCGCCCATTTCTTCACGAGCTTCGTGACGCTGCCCTACCAGATGGGCATTCATCCACCGCAGGAGTGCATGTACTCGCTCGGATACTACCGGCCCGGCAGCTGTGCTCCGTGGCTGGTGCCCCCGATACCGCTTAGCATCCGTGGTGGTCTGGCTCAGGCGGGAGCCATCGTCGGTGGCATCTATGTGATACCGTGATTTGCGTTGGGAGCGATTGGTGAAACGGCGAGTCCCGCGGGGCTCGCCGTTTTGTTTTCGAACTCTTCGACGGCACCTACTGCATGCCGCACCCGCCCATCCCGCACTGAGGCAGGCCACAGCCGCCCGAGGAGGGTGTCGGGCAGGGGGCGGCGGCGTCTCGCGAGCTTCCGGAATGGACTGCCACGACGCTCAGTTGCTGGCGCAGCGACTGGCTGCCGCACTGAGGACACGCGGGGCGTTCCTGTCCGCGCACGAGGAGCTCGAACTCGTCCTGGCAGCGATTGCAGATGTATTCGTAGAGCGGCATGGCGTGGTTCCCCTTTTGGAATAGACGCTCTCATTTTATCGTCGGCCTGCCCGCTTAGAAAATGGCACCTGCCCAGGCCGCGGGGCGGCTCGATCCCCGCCTGCGACTGGGGCATAGCCCAGTTTGACTTGCCTGGATGGCAGAGCTATCGTGGTCGCTGAATATCTGATTTCTCCAGGAGATCCGTGCAATGAGTGGGTGGCGAAAAGTCTGGCCGTACATGATCGGGCTGGTCATCGCGGCCGGGGCCGTGTCGGGCAGGGCAGCCGATCCGGAAGGATTTGAGCCGATCTTTGACGGTCAGTCGCTGACCGGCTGGGACGGGAATCCGGAGTTCTGGAGCGTGCGTGACGGAGCGATCACCGGGGAAACGACTGCTGCGAAACCCACGAAGGGAAATACATTCCTCATCTGGCGCCAGGGAGAAGTCGGCGACTTCGAGCTCAAGCTGCAATACCGCATCGTCGGAGGCAACTCAGGGATTCAGTATCGAAGCTTTGAAGTTCCCGACCAGAAATGGGTGGTCGGTGGTTACCAGGCTGATTTCGAGGCCGGTGAACGGTATTCCGGCATCTGCTACGGCGAGCGATTCCGAGGCATTCTGGCGGACCGGGGCCAGAAGACGGTGATCGGCGACAACCACAAGCCTACCGTCGTCGGGTCCGTAGGCGATTCGC
>JBFWYF010000694.1:0-4480 GCA_050186685.1 Pirellulaceae bacterium | reverse complement strand
TTGCGCCGTCTTCTGCTCGGTCGCGGTGCGGTTCTGAGCACCGAGGGCAATTGTCATCTCGGACTTGTTCTTCGGTCGCGGCGGTTCGCCGTACATTTCATCGACCATGTCGTAAAGCGAGGGCATCTCGGAATCGAGAAACAACTCGCTCTCGACCGGTCCGAAGCTCAGCGCCTGATCTTTGGCCGCCACCATCGCATCTCCGTCCCCCACGCCGGCCCGCGCGTGCGGGTCGTGCCAGCGGTCGCCGCCCGAGGTGGGCATGAACCCATGCAGTGCCACGGCCACGTTCCCTCGTCCGCTCAGGACGGCGCCGACCAGCAAAATCAGCGTGGCGGTCAGTGCCAGGATGGAACTTTGCAGCGGAATGCGGCGCTCCACGGTCGAAGCAATCAAAGCCCCTTCGATGCGCCCCCAATAGGCTGCCATCAACCACCACATAACGGTCGCGCCGTAGACACCTGCCAGCGCGTAGACCAGGCCGCCGCTGGCCATCGTCGTGGCAAACAGCAAAAGAAAGCTGCTGAGCAGCACGGAGGTGCCGCCCATCCTCGGCAGGAAGGAAAAGGCCGCCATCACGAACGCCACCAGCTCCAGGCTGGACAACATCAACAGTTCCGGTGGCTCTCCGCCCCGGTCCAGGCCTCTCAAGAGCACTTCGACGAGCAATGGAAAGACCAGCGCGACCAGCAGGCTGGCACCAAAGTAGGGCGTGCCTCGAGCCCGCAGCGCCGCCCGGTGGGACGTGAGCAGCCATAGTCCCAGGCCGAACGCCAATTCGCATGCGATGCGCAGCAGCAGCGAAGCGGGAAGCGAGGCGCTCTCCCAACGAACGAAGGCTAATGTCAGGGCCGCCAGCGCCGTCAGCAGCAGGACAGTAAACCGCGGGCCGGTCACCCCCGCCGGGCCCGTCGCGGTTCCGGCATACCAACCTGCGGTTCGCGTGGCGGCGAGTCGGTCGCTAGCCTGGGACGCTGTCATGGCACGCACGCTCCCATTGCCGATGTAGCAAGTCGGCATCGTTGTCGGTGCCGTGGAGCGCGATCCATGCTCCATTACGGCGTTTCGGTCCAGCGTCCACCGTCGCTCGCTGCTCGTCGAGCAGTACCCAGCGGACCGAATTCCGTGCGACCGCACCTGCGGACCACGCACCTTGCCGATCGCTCGACGTCACGACGAGAAAAAACGTATCGCGATCCTGGAGATCGATCCGAAGGGCCGTGTCGGCGGGCTCGACTGGCGCCTGCGCCAGACCGTCCAGCAGGCGCTGCAGACCCGCAGGGCCGGGCTCCAGCCTCAGGTCTAACGCGCCCATTACGAAGCGAACCTGAGCATGGTGGGCGTGGAACTCCCGCGCCATACTCGCCGCGACCCGAATGGCCCGCTCCCGTAGCCAGCGGTTGTCTTTCCAAGCGCCCTCGTCCACGGCCAGCAGTACCAGTCTCCGAGCCGCAGCCTGCCGCTCGCTGACAATGAACGAATCCCGGCGCGCGGTCTGTGCCCAATGGATGCTCCGCAGGCGATCCCCTTGTCGAAAAGGACGCACTCCGGTCACATCCCCTTCGGTACCGGGGCGATCGAACAGCATGCCGATGACATCCGCGATCGAGCCTCCCAGATCGGGAATGGACGTCAGCGACGTTGTCTGGGGCCAGACGATCAGCGATCGCTCGATTCGAATCGGTCGATGTGCTCGCCAGATGCCGAACGGAAACCCGGTGGCCAGCTCGGGCACCCGGTGGGGATAGACGCCGCGGAGCGGAGGGTGAAATGGAAAGGTGAACTCGCAGCGCGACCAACCCGGCACTCGGGCGAGCGCCACGACCGGGGATTCCTGGCCGGGGGCCTCGTCGTCGGCCAGGAAACCCTTCTCGACGGACAGTCCCCATAGTGGCCAAGGCCAGCGATTTTGCACGGTCAGCCGCACCTCGATCCGCTCCGTTTCACGGCAGCGCCGGCTGGGAAAAGCAATCGTCGCGACGGCTCCCCGCATGGCCAGCGCCGGCCAGGCGACCCCCAGCAGGGCCACGGCGGTGATCGAACCAAACAAGATCCAGGCGTGCGGGGCCAGGAAGACGGCCACGAGACACGCCGACGCCGCTCCCACCACGAACCAGCCAATGGGTTGTTTCAACCAGTACACATATTTGTTGGCCCAGGGGCAGAAGTCCCAATGCAGCAGCGCCGCGGCGCCGCGGAACAACTCGGGCCAGGTGCGCGGCGCAGTACGCTCCGCGGTCCAAGGAGTCGACACACATTCCTCCCACGATCTTTCGGCGAGGCCGAAGTATGTACTTGGACAACCGGACCAGAAACGGCTGCGGGAGGTCCCAGACACCAGGCCGGCCCCGGCCGCGCATCACCCGGTTCGAGCCGTTCGCGGATGGAACGACGCACGGGTTGGGCGGCAGGCCCGCGGCAAACGCCTCACGCAGCCACGCGGGGAGCGGCGGGATGCGGCGGGGCCCGGGGCAGGGCCAAACGCGGCCCCCGAAAAGTCGCCTCGAGCGGAGTTCGCCACGGCGAGGTGGCCACGCAGATCGTCGTGCCCTGAGTGGGCCGCGGGACAACTTCGCAAACCTTGGTTTGCGATGTCCATTCGCAAAGTACGCACGGCGCATGAACGCCCGGATGGCAATCGTCCCCGCGGACATCACCCTGAGGGCTGCCAGGGGCTGGCGATACGCCGGCTAAGTCCGAATCGTGTCCAGAACCGCAATGCGCCGAGATGGAATTGCCGGGGCGGTCATTCCCGCACGAGTGACAGGCCGCATGTTGGGACGCGCTGCCAGCAGCTGATCGCACGGGCTCGGGACAGCGGTCACGATGCCAAGCGCCACAGGCACTTGCCGGATGGTGCGACCACGGTCCATGGCCAGCACTGGCCACGACCAGGCTCGTATAGACGAGCAAGAGAAGCGTTGAGACGTAACGACGCCGGACCAGCATGTTGCAAGCCTTCCCAATGCGATCCGACCGGGAATGATCTTGGTCCGTGGTTGTTCCGCTGTCAAGAGATTCTCTGCTGGACAAGGGCCTCCGAGTCGCTGAGGACGAAACCGGCGGCATTTTCCCGCCACCTCCTGCCCGGCTTCTCGCTAGGAAGAAAGAGGAGCCTCGGGAAGTTACTTTCACGGCAATCGTGCCTGAACCGTTCCTTCGGCGCTGCGCAGTAAATCTTCACGTTGGTACCCCGAAGGACACGAAGAGCACGAAGTCCGTTCATTAGCGGCCATGGGGGCTCTTCATGTCCTTCGGGGTATTCCCCTCCAGTGCCATCTCGTGTTGCAAGTTCCTACGCCACTTCGTGACGCTGCGCGTCGCGGTTACCGGACGACGTATGCGTATGACGCCGCCGCCAGGTTGACGTCCCGTCGCTACCCGGACGGCTCGCGCGCCACGTTCGCCTACGACTCCGTGGGCAACCGCACCCAGATGCGGGATCTGTCGGGCCTGTATTCGTTCAGCTACGACTCGGAGAATCGATTCGGGTACGTGGGCTATCCTATCGGAGCCCGGGCGACCTACGCGTACGACGCCCGCTCCTGGGTGAGCCGCCCCAGCTTGTCGAAGTCATGGACATGCACCTGCGGGGGGATGGGAAACGCGGAGCACGCCGAGGATCGCAGAATGGAGGAGGGAGGTGTGAACCCGCCTTGCGCGCTCCCCGCATTCTCTGCGGCCCTCTGCGATCTCTGCTTTTTTTCCCGTGCAACTACTCGCGCGTCGGTGGAAGGGGGTCCCTTTTGGGCCGAGCGACGCGGCACTTGGAGTTCCTGTTCGGTTTGCGGTTGCCCATCGCCATTGTTCGGCACGCCGAACTGAACCCGCTCGGAGGGGGTTCCGCTCGACGTACCGCAACACCGACCACAAATGATCATCCTGCTCCACCGGAAACGACCTGAAGCGTCCTTGCCCTGTCCCGCCTGTGACATAGTGAGCGTGCCAGCGCATCGTCGGCTGGCCATCGCGAAAAGAGTCCTGACCCCTTTCCCTCCTGACTAGTCGACTTTGCAGACCCAGTTGTACCAGGTGGCATTGCCCAGCTGCGCACCATTGTTGGGATCGACGGGCCGGTAGTTTCCCAGCGAGTTCGAGACGATCGGAGCGGTCTGCACGCCATAGAAGGGATCCAGAATGATCAGCTTCGAGCCGTCCTTGCTCTTGCCGGCTGCGACGACGTAGTGGAGTCCCCCCGCATCCCAGGACACGACGCCGATGGCGGGTTTTTTCTTGGTCGTTTTCAGCAACTGCGATACATCGGCGCTCTGCGTCGCGTGGATCGGAGGCCGCACCATGGCCAGAGCTCCCGGGACCATCCAGGTGCCGCCACCGGTCGGCGACCAGTCGTGGACGCCGCCCGACCCCATCGCGCCTCCCTGGCCGAGCGTCCCGCCATACGCTCCCCCCTCTTCCACCATCTCCACGAGCTCGCGCAGGTACTCCTCGCCGACGTCTTCGTTGTTGACCAGCTTGATCA
>JBFWYF010000693.1:0-4481 GCA_050186685.1 Pirellulaceae bacterium | reverse complement strand
AGGACATTGAGCGAGCGCAGCAGAGGCGCCGAGGGAGCATCGGTCTCGAAGGCGAGAAAGAAGCCCAGGATGCCGGCCGCGACGCAGACGCCCCGCACGGTACGGATCACAATCAGCGGCCAGGGAAGCTGCCGAGCGCGCGGTACACGGGGGTCGCAATCGCGTTGGCGGTTCGGTGGCTCGAACATGTCGAGCAGGATGCCAGAGGTCGATCCACGACGCCAGGGGGGTCGCTCGCCCCGCGCCGCCAAATCGTGCTGCCCCGTCCACTCGTCGGCCACCTTGGGGTATACTCGCGACCAAAATCACTCTGGAAGCCACAAGGAGCTCGCCGCATGACATCGGCCGTACTGCGGACCGAACTTGCCCCCTACCCTGTTCGCCGCGGCAAAGTCCGCGACATGTATGATCTGGGTGACCGGCTGTTGATGGTCAGCACCGACCGTATCAGCGCGTTCGACTGGGTTCTGCCCACGGGGATCCCCGATAAAGGGCGCGTGCTGACCCAACTCAGCGTGTTCTGGTTCGACCTGCTGCAGGTCCCTCACCATCTGCTTTCCACGGACTTAAGCGACGTTGCGCTCCCGCCTGGCGAGCGAGCGGCCCTGGAAGGGCGCAGCATGCTCGTCCGCAAGTGCCAGGTCGTCCCCATCGAATGCGTTGTCCGTGGCTACCTCGACGGTTCGGGCTGGAAAGAATACCAGCAGACGGGCGAAGTCTGCGGGATTCGGCTCCCGGCCGGCCTGCAGCAGTGCTCCGAGCTGCCCGAGCCAATTTTTACCCCGGCTACGAAAGAGGAATCGGGCCACGATATCAATATCTCGTTCGACCGGATGGTCGACATCGTCGGGCGCCAAACCGCCGAAACGCTGCGTCAACGCAGTATCGAGGTCTATCAACGCGGAGCCCAGCACGCGAGATCCCAGGGGATCATCATCGCGGATACAAAGTTCGAGTGGGGACGACAGGACGGGGAACTGATCCTGATCGACGAAGTGCTTACTCCCGACAGCTCCCGTTTCTGGCCGGCCGACGACTATCGACCGGGACGAGGACAACCGAGCTTCGACAAGCAATACGTCCGCGACTGGTTGACCCAGGTAGGGTGGGACAAGAACAGCCCGCCGCCCGCCTTGCCGGAGTCGGTAGTCGGCGAGACGCGCGGCCGGTACATCGAGGCTTACGAGCGGCTGACGTCGCAGACATTCGCCTGGACCTGAGCTACGGCCGGTCCCTCCGATGACGGCACCTCGGACGATGGTCGCCTCACACCGGCAGGGTAATGATGAACTCGGCGCCCCCCGGCTGATCGCCGATTTCGATCGTGCCCCCGTGCGCTTCCACAATCCGACGTGCGATGGCCATTCCCAAGCCCGTGCCCTTGGGCTTGGTGGTGAAGAACGGATCGAAGACGCGTTCGCGGGCATCGGGATCAATCCCCGCCCCATTGTCCTTGATGGAAACGCGGATCGCCTGTTGTCCCTCTAGTTTGACGTGCCCAGCCCGTACGGAGATCAGTCCCGATTCGGGGCACGCCGCAATCGCGTTTTCGAAAATGTTGCGAAACACCTGACCCAGCGCGAACCAGTCGGCCGTGCAGGTCAGATCGCCCGACTGGAGATCCTCCTGCAGCTCGACGGATTTCGAAGCGCGTGTCATATCGAGGTGCGACCACGAGTCCCGCCACAGGTGGGACAAGTCGCAGGCCTGCCGATCCAGTTTGACGGGAGCCGCGTAATCCCGCACTTCTTCATACAGGCGATGCAAGTGGTTCAGTGATCGCTGGATGCGTTCGACCAGCTCGAGCTGGTCGGGGCGGCCCTCGAGTTCGATCTGAAGCAGTTCGAGGCAAGCCTGGCTGCGCTGAAAGGCGTTCCGGCTTTCGTGGGCCAGCCCGGCGACCGTCTGGCCGATCGCCGCCAGCCGCTCGGAACGCAGGGCCCGTTCCTCGGCGTCCTTGCGCGTCGTGATGTCCTGGCCGATCATGACGACGGCCGGCGCACCCTGATAGTCGTCCAGTCGCTGGCCGTTCCACACGATCCAGCGCTTGGAACCGCCGCGGCAGACGACCGCGTTTTCGTAGCCGCGCGTCGACTTGCCAGCCAGAATGCGTCGGAACTCCTTTGCCAGGCCCTCACGCGCTCCGGCAGGCAAAAACAGCGTCAGGAAGTTCTGGCTGGCGATCTCCGCCGCCAGGTAGCCTGTGACCTCCTCGGCGAACGGATTCATGAACGCAATGCTGTGATTGTCGCGCAGGATCACGATCATGACTCCTGCGGTTTCGACCAGCCGATAGAAGGCGGCTTCGCTTCGCAATCGCTCGCTCTGCCGCTGACGTTCGTTATACTCCGCGGCGTACGCGTCCAGGATGATCGCCAAATCCAGGTCGAGCGCCCGGTTGAGCGACTGGATAGCCAGCCCCAGCTCGGCAATGCCGTCGGTCCAGTTCTCCAGGATCGCGTGGAGTAGCCCTTCGCGCAGACGCGCCAAAGCCAGGTTCGTATAGACCTGGTCTAATCCAATCTCGACGTGCCGCCATCCCACCTTCCAGCGGCGCTCGATGTAATCTTGGTCGAACTGGCCGCTGAACAGCTCCTCGAGCCAGCGCGTGAGCGTCCCTTTCAGACGTTGAATCTGTTCCGCGCCCCCTGTAATGACCCTTGCCGCTCGCACATCGCGCTGGATCGCGGCATAGAAATCGCTAATCAATCCCGGAAAGTGGGGGCGCACTAACGGCAGCAGCCGTCGGATGCGCTCGGGGTCGTCCGGCGTCCAACCCACGTAGGTCTGCATCTGCTGGAAACGCGAGTACGCATCCTGCGGCAGTCGGCTAAGCATGGTTTTAGGCAGTCTTCTTAGGCTGGTGGATCGCGCTCGCGAGCGGCTGGGCATCCCGTCGCCGGATGCCCGGGCGGTCGGCTCTACTTGGGAGGAGAGGAGTCCGCCGGAGGGGAGGTTGGCGCAGGAGACGGGTCCGCGTCATCTTCGTCGGACATCGAGCCGACGAATGCCGAGGGGCAGCGTTCCTGAACGCCACACTGCTGACACACAATGTGAATCAAGTCGGAGCCACTGAGTCGCAGCTTCTCGTCCTGGCACAGCTGAAACAGTCGGCGTAAATGCACGCAGGCCATGATGCCCTCCTTCTTGTCCTGGTGATACCCGCGGCGTCGGCGTTGCCCCGACTGCCGGTCTGACCAATCTGACGCGCGCGGCTGTCCGACATCGCACAAATCGCACACCCGCAGCGGGTTCGAGTTCGCAAGAATGCCGGTGATTTAGCCATACTTTAGACGTTTTTTCCGGCTTGACCATGCCCGGCACGTACATTGCATTCAGAAAAGAGCAGCCATCACGAGATCGGCGGTTAACTAGGCTCTGTCTGGGAACCTACCGCAAGAGGTGGTTTTTGGAGTAAGTAGGTAGGGCTTCCTGAAGCGGGTACTGAAGGAAGGTTTCCAGACAGGGCCTGGCGCCGCACAGTTATTTGGTCCGTTGCCGTTGTAATCGGTTTCGCAGCCGCGCAACACCTCGCTTGGATCGCCCTCGCGGCGCGAGTTTTCCGGCCATCGGCAACGGACCTTTTTTATTTCGAAGCGACCGGTGAATCCAGGCGGATTTCCCCATCGACCGCAGCGGGCGGTCGGGTCGAAATGGTTTTACCTCACGAATGCAGGAGTCTTGCATGCGTTGGCGCTGGAAATGGGTGATGTGTGTGCTGTGCGGATTGAGCTCCGGAATGGTCACCGCGGCCGAGCCCGCCGCGGATGCGGGCGTCGAGCGTGCTCGGAAGCAAGTCCGCATGCTGGACGATCTGT
This sequence comes from Pirellulaceae bacterium, assembly GCA_050186685.1. Lineage (GTDB taxonomy): Bacteria > Planctomycetota > Planctomycetia > Pirellulales > Pirellulaceae > CAZFLF01. The sequence goes on along the minus strand of JBFWYF010000693.1, from coordinate 663 downwards.
ACAAGACCGCGGTCGTGCTGATTACGGAGACCTACGTCAAGAGTGAAACGGATGTCTCCGCCGGAACCGCCGCCAAGCTGCTGTTCGCCGCCATGAAGCAGAAAAACTGGCACGAGGCCCGATTGCTTGATGCGACCGGCAATCCATACGATGCGAAGAATGTCGCCGAGGATGATTTCGAGAAGCAGGCGATCAAGGATCTGACCAGCGGCAAGTCGTACGTAGAACGGATCGAAACGTCGGACGGCATCCGCTATCTTCGGGCCGCGACGCCCGTCCCTGTTGTCCTCAAGAAATGCACCCTGTGTCACCCCCACTATGCGGACGCCAAACCGGGCCAGGCCATTGGGGCGTTGACGTATCGATTGAAAATTGACTAGCCGGACGATTCGCCTGCCCCGGGGTCGTGCGGACACCCCGGGGCAGCGGTCCGATACTTCGGTCTGGGGCGGTTCTATTTGGTGAGGTCTTTCAGCTGGTCGAGCATCCGGCCGGGCGAACCCATCGCGTTGTAGCCGCAATCGACATGGACAATCTCGGCCGTGATGCCGTCCGACATGTCGGACAGCAGAAACGCTCCCACGCGACCGACCTCTTCGTGCGTGATGTTCCGCCCCATGGGTGAGATCGCCTCGTACAGGGATTCCATCCCCTTGGCCCCCA
>JBFWYF010000692.1:0-4487 GCA_050186685.1 Pirellulaceae bacterium | reverse complement strand
TCGACCGGGGGCGAGCAACCCGCGACTCCTCCCGCCGGCGACCATAACCTGGCCGCATCCCAATCCCGCCACGACGCCCGCACCAAGGAAGCCGTCCGCGTCGACCGCGATCGGCTGGACAAGCTGATCAATGCGATCGGCGACCTCGTCATCGCGGACTCGATGGTGCAGCAGGAGATCTCGTCTCTGATTCAAGGCGACATGCATATGCTCCGTTCCTTGCCGCTGATGGCCAAGATCAGCCGCGAATTGCAGGAGCAGAGCCTGTCGCTGCGCATGGTGCCCCTGTCCAGTACCTTCCAGAAGGTGGGACGGATGGTCCGGGACCTGGGCAAGAAACTGAAGAAGGAAATCGAGTTTGTGGCGGAGGGAGCCGACACGGAGCTGGACAAGAGTGTCGTCGATATGCTGGGTGACCCGCTTGTCCATATGGTCCGCAATTCGGCGGACCACGGGATCGAGACGGGGGAAGAGCGTGTCGCGAATGGCAAACGGCCACAGGCCCGGATTACCTTGCGGGCGTACCACCAGAGCGGCAATACCTATTTGGAACTCGAGGACGACGGGCGCGGCCTGAACCGCGAACGGATTCTGGCCAAGGCCATCGAACGCGGGCTCGTCCGGACGACCGACACGCTGACCGACGAGGAAGTTTACGAACTGATTTTCCAACCCGGCTTTTCGACGGCGGCGGTGGTGACCGACGTCTCCGGGCGCGGCGTCGGACTCGATGTCGTGCGACGCAACATCGAGGCGCTCCGCGGGGGCGTCCAGATTCGGTCCCGTCCCGGTCAGGGAACGGTGTTTACGTTGCGACTGCCCCTGACGCTCGCCTCCATCGATGGGCTTGCTGTTTGCCTGAACGGCGAGCTGTACATCATTCCCATGGGCTCCGTGATCGAATCGGTGCGACCGAAGTCGGGATCCGTCCGGACGGTCTGCGGCCGCGGCGAAGTTGTCATGGTACGACAGGAAGCGATCCCGCTGATTCGCCTCCATCGCCTCCTCCGCCAGGATGCCACCGATATCGAAACCACTCGCGGGCTGGTGGTGGTCGTCGAGAACTGCGGCCGGCAATACGGGCTCCTGGTCGACGAGCTGCACGGCCAGTTACAGGTCGTCATGAAGAGCCTGGAAGACAACTACCGCAAGATCGACGGCGTCTCCGGCGCGACCATCCTGGGAGACGGGCGAGTGGCCTTGATCCTGGACATACCGGGAATCCTGAGACTGAACAGTCGCGGGCCGGGCGCCGAGTTCCCGGCCCTGCTGGCAGACAGTTCCAAATCTGCTGGCAACCGTTCCAATTCTCTACCCCCAATTCCATCTGCTTCCCGTTGAGGTACCGGACCATGACCCAAGCCACAGCGAGCCCGACTACAGCCACTTCACGCAGCCAGTTCCTCACCTTCAAGTTGCGGGACGAAGACTACGGTGTCGAAATCCTGAAAGTGCAGGAGATCAAGGGCTGTTCCAAGATCACCCCCATTCCCAATTCTCCCTCCTATGTCCATGGCGTCATGAACCTGCGAGGCACCGTCGTGCCGGTCATTGACCTGCGCGCCCGTTTCGGCCTCCCCGCCACCGACTTCACGCAGTTCACCGTCATCATCGTCGTCAACGTGGGCACCCGCGTCGTGGGCTTGATCGTCGATGCCGTCTCGGAAGTCCTGGATATCCCGGACAGTGATATCGACGAGGCACCGGATCTGGGTGCTTCAATGAACGCCAATTTCTTGAGTGGCATGGGCAAAGCCGGCGATCGGCTGGTCATGCTGCTCGACATCGATAGGTTGCTCGGCGACGATTCGCTGGCAACCTCGTCGTGAGTTTTGCAGCGCGCATCCTGCTCTCCGCACGCACCGTCGCAAATGGCGTGCAGAGATCGCAGCTTAAGTTCGTATCCTTCTGGCATTCTCTGCGGGCATGTGAGGTACTTCGTTTATGAATCGCACCACCATCGGGACCAAGATCTATGGCCTTCTGGCCACCGCCATGGCGGGTTTGATCATCACCAGCGTCTTCTCCCAGGCAACCTTGTACTATGTCAAGGTGACGGGGCCCGTCTACCGCGATATCTCGTTGGGCAAGGACCTGATCGCCGACATACTTCCGCCTCCCGAGTTCATTGTCGAGTCGTACCTGCTGGCGCATCAAATCGTTGACGAAGAAGACTCCGCCACACGACTCAAGCTGATCGACACATTCCGACAACAGCAGCGAGTCTTCGAAGAACGTCATCAGTTCTGGGTCGAGAATCTCCCGATTCATCTTCGCAACAGCGTCGCCGGCACCAATCTGCTCGAAAAATCCTATGTTCCCGCACGAGAGTTCTTCTCCCTTTGCGAAAGCGAGGTATTTCCCTTAGCACTCAATGGCGAATTGGACAGAGCCCGGGAACTCGCCGGATCCACACTACAGGAAAAATACCTGCAACATCGCCAGGCGATTGCAGAATGTGTTCCAATGTTTGTGCAGTCGGTGGCGGACGACGAAATAACCGCGGCCAACAGCGTCTGGTGGAGCACAGCGGCGCTTGTACTGATCCAAATCGTTCTGGCGGGGGCGATCGCCGCCATGGGCGTGGCGGCACTGCGGGCCTTCCGCCGCGTCGTGACCAACATGCGGGGCGTCGCCGACAACTTATCGGCATCCGCCATGCAATTGACTGGCGCTACGAACGAGCTTTCGAGCGGGGCGCAGGCGCAAGCCGCCAGTCTGGAGGAGACGGCCAGCAGCCTGGAAGAGATCACCTCGACGGTCCGGCAGACCGCCGACAACGCCCAGCAGGCGAGCCAGCTCGCTACCGCCTCGCGGGAAGTGGCCGCCAATGGTGGCGAAGTGGTCGAAAGCGCCGTGAAGGCGATGGCCGAGATCAATCAATCGTCGAAGCGGATCGCCGAGATCATCATCGCGATCGACGACATTGCTTTCCAGACGAATCTGCTCGCCCTGAACGCGGCCGTCGAAGCGGCCCGAGCCGGCGAACAGGGACGAGGGTTCGCCGTTGTCGCGGCGGAAGTCCGCAATCTGGCTCAACGCAGTGCCGCGGCCGCGAAGGAAATCAAGGGGCTGATCCAGGATTCGGTGACCAAGGTCGAGACCGGCACGGAACTCGTCAACCGTTCCGGCCATACGCTCCAACAGATTGTCGATTCTGTGAAGCGTGTCACGGACATTGTGGCAGAGATCGCGGCCGCGTCGCGCGAGCAATCGACGGGGATCGAACAGGTGAGCCAGGCGATGTCCCAGATGGATTCCGTGACCCAGGCCAATGCCGCCCAGACCGAAGAGCTGGCCGCCACGGCTCAGGGGTTGACGGACAGCGCCCACAGCCTGACCGAATTGATGACCGAGTTGATGAACGCGGCCAGCAAACCGCGGCGCAAGGGCAAAACGACCTCCGCGAAATCCGAGCCTTCGCCCACGGAAAAGAAGCCTGCACCAAAGCAGACGACGAAACGCACGAAGTCGCCGCCGGCCGCAGCGGCCGATCCGGATTTCGATAGGGAGCATTCCTTCGACTCGCACGAATCCATGCATGACTTGGACCTGGTGGGCGCTGGGGCAGGCAGCCACTCGCCCGGTCAGCTGGAGGAGTTCTAAGTCGAAGGTCCGTATGTCCAGGTCGCCCGGCCGCGCGCCTTGCGGATGACGGCCGGGTGACCTGGATCGGCTCGACCAGGCATCCATGGCAGACCGCACCATCGCGACTCTACCTGACTTCCCTCGCCCACTATCCCTTCCACTCCGTTCAACCAGGAAAGCAGGCCATCATGGCCTTGAACCCCCGCAATTCACGACCAGGCCCTGACGGGCTGGAGAAGACTTCCGGTGGGGTCTACCGCCAGATATCCGATGCCGAGTTCGATGCGCTTCGGCAGCTGATCCGCGACGAGACCGGCATTTCGATCGGCTCGGGCAAAAGGGAACTCGTGGCCACGCGCCTGGCACGGCGTCTGCGGGGGCTGAATCTGAGCACCTACGGCGAGTATGTCGACTACCTGCTCAGGCACGATCCTTCTGGGCAGGAGTGTCAGGAAATGGTGAACTGCATTACGACGAACAAGACGGACTTCTTTCGCGAGCAGCATCATTTCGACTTTTTGCGTGAACGGGTTTTCCCGGCACTGTCAGCCCGAGCTCGCACAGGAGGTCCCCGCCGGCTGCGAATCTGGAGCGCTGGATGTTCAACGGGCGAGGAGCCCTATTCGATCGCGATGACCATCTGCGAGCATCTCGGACCGCGGATGTCGTGGGATGCAAGGATTCTGGCATCGGACATTGATACGGGCGTGCTCCAGACTGCCGCGGCCGGTGTCTACTCGGAGGATCGGTTGAGCACCATGAGCCGTTTGTGGCGCGACAAATACTTCGAGCCGCGCGGCGCCGCCAGCTGGCGAGTCGTTCCCGAGGCGAGGCAGCTCGTCACTTTCCGGCAGATCAACTTCAATCGGCAGCCGTGGCCAATCCGCGCGACGTTCGAC
>JBFWYF010000691.1:0-4495 GCA_050186685.1 Pirellulaceae bacterium | reverse complement strand
CGAGATTCACTCGCTGCCGCCTTGGATCCTAGCCACTTCCGGCTAGAGTGGCACTGGCTCCGCCAGTGTTCTCAGCTGGGAGAGGTGGTCCCGGCTAGTGTGGCACTGGCTCCGCCAGTGTTCTCAGCTGGCTAGTGTGGCACTGGCTCCGCCAGTGTACTCAGCTGGGAGTGGTGGTCCCGGTGTGAGGAGCACACTGGCGGAGCCAGTGCCACACTAGCCCGTCCCGTTCGATCCTTCGTGCTCGTCGTGTCCTTCGTGGTATTCCCCACCTCCAGTTGCCATCTCGTGCCGCAAGTTCCTACGCCACTCCGTGCCTCTGCGACTCCGCGCAAGACAATCCTCTCAGGGGGGAACGCCCGCTCATCGTCGGGGCGCTGCTATCAAGCGAGTAACGCGACCGGGAACCCGAAGCAATCCGCGACGGCCCGGTTCGTCACGTGTCCCTGGTGAATGTTGACGGCTGAGGCAATCGCCGACCACCGCGCGGCGGCCGGCAAGACGCCGTGTTCCGCCAATCGCATCACCCAGGGAAGCGTCACGTTGCACAGCGCAAACGTGCTGGTCCGGCCCACGGCGCCGGGCATGTTCGTCACACAGTAATGCAGCACGTCGTGTTCGATGTACGTCGGATTGCTATGCGTGGTCGGACGGGACGTTTCGGTGCAGCCGCCCTGGTCGATGGCTACGTCGATAATGACACTTCCGGGTTTCATGAGTCGCAAGTCCTGCTCGCGGATCAGCCGGGGTGCTTTGGCCCCCGGAATCAGCACGGCGCCGATGACCAGGTCGGCGCGCTGCAGCTGTTCTCGCAGCACATGCCGATCGCTGAACAGGACGTTGACATTCGGAGGCATGATGTCGTCGAGATACCGCAGCCGATCCATATTGATATCGAGAATGGCCACATCGGCCTGGAAGCCGGCGGCGATGCGGGCGGCATTCGCGCCGACGATGCCGCCTCCCAGAATGGCGATGGAGGCGGGAGCGACGCCGGGGACGCCGCCCAGCAGAATTCCGCGCCCCATTTGGGGACGCTCGAGATACTTCGCCCCCTCCTGGATGCTCATCCGCCCCGCCACCTCGCTCATCGGCGTCAACAGCGGCAGACGACCTTGTTCGTCGCGCAGCGTTTCGTACGCTACGCAAGTCGCGCCGGACGCGATCATCGCTTCCGTAAGCCGGCGGTCGGCGGCGAAATGAAAATAGGTAAAAACCGTCTGGCCAGGACGCAACCACGGCCATTCGGACTCTTGCGGTTCTTTCACCTTGACGATCAAATCGGCCTGTTCGAAGATGGCGGACGCATGGTCCACCAGCTCCGCACCCGACTGCTCGTATTCGGCGTTGGCCAGTCCGGAGCCCAGCCCCGCGTTGCGTTCGATCAACACCCGGTGGCCAGCTCGCGTCAGTTCTTCAGCTCCCACTGGCAGCATCGCGACCCGGTATTCGTCGCGTTTGATTTCCTTCGGCACTCCGATGATCATGCACCCTCCTGGAGAACTTCGCGGCGGACGAACGGCGGATGGAACGCGGCAGCGAAGTCTTAGTGTTTGGCCGCGCCGATCGATTTTCGCATGACTTCCTGCATCAAAGGCAGCGGCGGATCCTCGCCCGTGAAAATCTTGAATTGGTGAGCTGCCTGGCGTACAAACATCTCGACGCCCGTCACCACGCGGCACTCCTTCTTCCGTGCCTCCTTGATCAACAGCGTCTGTTCCGGATTATAGACAGTGTCGAATACGATCGTCGCACGATTCAAATGCTCGAGGTCAATCGGCGACTCGTTGACGTTAGGGTGCATGCCGAGCGGTGTGCAGTTGATCAGCAGATCGGGGCTCAGCGTGTCGCGCTGGCTCCACTCAACCGTGCGCCCCTGCCACTTCTTGGCCAGTTCTTCGGCGCGGGACAGCGTGCGGCTGGTGACGACCAGTTCGACATTGCGAGTCCGGAGCGCGTAACAGACCGCCTTGGCGACGCCGCCAGCGCCGAGAACCAACGCTGTACGGCCGCTGAGCACATCCACGTCGCCGCCGCGGCCCAGGGTATCGTCGATACTGTCGAGCACCGCCTGCGCGTCCGTGTTGAACGCCCGGCGATCGTATCCGTCCAGGACCACCGTGTTCGCCGCACCGATGTGGTCCACTGATTGGTCCGTTACCGTGCACAAGGGCACGATCGCCTCCTTGTGAGGAATCGTCACGCTCAAGCCTTTGATGCTGAACTGGCGGGCATAGCCGATGAACTCGTCGAGATGCTCCCTTGGCACACGAAATGGCAGGTATACACGGTCCATCTTCAAATGCTGAAACGCCGCGTTATGGATCTGCGGACTCATGCTGTGCCCAATCGGATCCGCGACCACTCCATACACTTCCGTGTACGGATTGATGTCGTCGTAGCGGTAGACCGATCGCATCTGGTCGTAACTCAGCTGGCCCGGGGCGACGGCCCGGTCGGAATGAAACGCGGCATAGGTGAACGGCGCTCCGAACTTGCCTGCCAGCACCCGGGAGGGGACTCCCATTTCGCCCATGCAAAAGGCCACGGTCGGGATCTCGGTGTCGCTACTGAGTGACAAGACCCGCAGGTTATCCTTGGGATCGTTGGCCATCGTTGCGATCTTGACGATATCGGCGTTCAGGGCGGCACACTGAGCGTGGATTTCGCGCAGGTCGGCGGGGGTTTCCTTGAAATTGTGATAGCTGATAATGCGTTTCGTCTTGCCGAAACGTGGAATCTGACCGGCGACATCCATTTCCAGATCAACATAGTCGACTCCCTCGGCGATGGCCGAGCGCAGCAGCATGAGCCGGTCCTGCTCGGGATGCTTCCAGAAGCCGCCGTCCTGCTCCCGCCGGCACGTGACGATGACAGGCGTTGGCTTTTCGGCCAACAGCCGCTTCAGATTGACCGCCCGCACGATGTAGTCCAGCCGCAACTCTACCAGCTGCGCGCCCATTTCGGCGAGGTGACGATGTTCGGCGATCATCATGCGGTGGCGGCCGCGGCCAATGGATATCGCAATCATGCCGTGTGCGTACTCGAGATGTGAGAAGGAAACTGACCAGACCAAGGGCTTATTGTCGCATCGATGCCGCACTACTTCAACTTCGCCGCCGGCCAAGCCGGTCCTGTGAGCAACTCGGCGGCAGTTTCGTCGTGCCCGGGGTTGAAATATGGTGGCGCTGTTGTGCGACACACGGTTCGGCACGGAGCGACCTTACGTTCGCTTGAACCGGCGGTCGAGTTCGTCGCAGGTAAAGACCAGCGCGGTGGGCCGCCCGTGAGGGCAATGGTGGGTATCTTGATAGAGGTGTCGCTGTTCGAGCAACGCGTCGACCTCGGCCCCTGTCAGCCGATCGCCGGCCTTGACGGCCGCCTTGCACGAAATGAGATGTAATAATTCGTCGAGCAGATCGCGACGGTCCGGTGACTTTCCCCCGCTCATCAACAAGTCGACGGCTTGCCGCAGTACCTCGGCGGGGGCCATCCGCGTCAACATGGCTGGATAAGCGGATACCAGCACGGTGTCGCCGCCGAACGGTGCGACCTCGAGCCCCATCTGTGCCAACGTCGGTTGGGCGTCGAGCACGGCCGCCGCCTCGGCGGGCAGCAGCGGGACCGTCTCGGGCACGAGCAACCGCTGGGATTCCAGCCGGCCTCCGAGCACGCGCTGCCGGATCTGTTCGTACAGAATCCGCTCGTGGAGTGCGTGCTGGTCGATGACCACCATGCCATCGTCATCTTCGGTGACGAGATAGCGGTTAAGAATCTGCAGCCCGGTGCGGGGGCCTCGTGTGCTTGCCTGGACATCCTCGCTCGGCAAGGTATTGGCCGCTCCGGTCTCGGCGGCCCCCGGACTGGCAGAGCGTAAGTCGGTGTCCCCACGGTGGATTGCATCGGGGGGCGTGGCGGGTGGCCATGATCGGTCGTTGTCGGAAAAGGGACGAAACGCAGGGATCGGCCGCCAGGCCGGTTGTGGCTGGAAATCGAACTTGGCCTGGCGCGGCTCGGCCGTTCGGCTGTCGAGTTGGAAGGAGGCCGCGACGGTCGCTTCGCCACGAGCCCAGCTGGCCGCGGCCTTCCGGTGCTGCTCCATCGTCTCCGGATCCATGCCACTGGGCTGGCCCACCGCGGAGGGAACCGCCGGATCGACGCGCAACTCGGCGGGTGCCGTGACGCGGGCCGTCAGATCGGTCGACAGGAACCGCGCGCGGACGGTGCCGAGCAATTGGCTGTAGATGCGCCCCGAGTCCTCAAACCGCACTTCCAGCTTCGTCGGATGGACGTTGACGTCGACGCCGTCCGGCCGGAGCTCCAGTCGCAGAAATGCGATGGGAAAGCGCCCGGTCAAGAGCAGGCCGCGATAGGCTTCGCCCAGTGCATGTTGCAGCGACCGGTCACGGATGAATCGACCATTGAGGAACAGGTACTGCATGCGATTGTGCGAGCGGCTCTGGCTGGGGCCCGCGACGAACCCGCACAGCCGCCC
>JBFWYF010000690.1:0-4501 GCA_050186685.1 Pirellulaceae bacterium | reverse complement strand
GCAGTCATTCGTGCCTTGCCTCCGAGGCTGGCTAGACGGCGTGCAGCGTTCGGCGCCGACGTGGCGCGCATTGCCGATGGAGCGCAAGTCGTTGAGCCGCCTGGCTGCCCTCCTGGCACGAGTTCTGCATCCGGGTAAGATGGACTGACGCAATTCGAATCCGGTGTTTCGTACTCTTTCCCAGGTAGCATCATGTCGGCGGATGACATTCTCTTGGATGCGGAAGATCGCATGGAGAAGGCGATCGGGGTCCTGAAACAGAGCCTGGCGGGCATTCGCACGGGGCGAGCCAATCCCGGGCTCGTCGATTCGCTGCGCGTCGACGCTTACGGTTCCCAAGTGCCGATGAAGCAGCTGGCATCCGTGGGGGCACCCGAGCCAACGCAGATCGTCATCCGCCCCTACGATCCCGGCACGATCAAGGACATCGAGAAGGCCATTATTGCCAGTGATCTCGGCTTCAATCCGCAGAACGACGGTCGACTGATCCGCATCTCCATTCCCCCGTTGTCGACGGAAGTCCGCAGGAAGCTGGTGGCCCGGATCAAGGAATTGGCGGAGGACACCAAGGTCTCGATCCGCAATATCCGGCGCGACGCCAACAAGGCGGCGGAACAGGCCGAGAAGGACAAAGTACTGACCGAGGATCTGCTCGAAAAAGCCAAGGAAGACATCCAGGACCTGACAAAGCGATACGAAGGCACTGTATCCGAGATGGCCAAGACTCGGGAAAACGAGGTCATGGAGAACTAGGGCCCTCGCCCTAACCCTCTCCCGGAGTACCGGGAGAGGGGACTTAGGAACCGCGTCCCGGTCGATCAAGTGAGTTTTCGGGCAGAGCCGAAACCTCTTAGCAAGGAATCCACGATGGCAACCGACCGTCCGCTGGCCGGCAAACGTATTCTGATGTTCGTCGGCGACATCTACGAAGACCTCGAACTCTGGTATCCCAAGTTGCGGATGATCGAAGCGGGAGCAGAGGTCGTGGTGGCGGGCGCCGAAGCTCACCGCTCGTACGCCGGCAAAAACGGCTATCCCTGTGTATCGGACGCGGCCGTCGCGGACGTGCAGGCTGGCGACTTTCACGGAGTGATCGTGCCTGGCGGCTTCATGCCCGACAAAGTGCGGCGGGATCCGAAGGTGCAGCAGCTCGTGCGCGATTTCGCCACCGCGAACAAGCTCGTGGCGGCCATTTGCCACGGGGGTTGGATTCCCATTTCCGCGCAAGTCTATCGAGGTGTGCGCGTCACCGGCTCACCTGGCATCAAGGACGATCTGGTGAACGCCGGCGCCATCTGGGAAGACGCCGCAGTCGTCGTGGACCGGCATTTCGTCTCGAGCCGCAAGCCGGACGACCTGCCCGATTTCTGCCGCGCCTGCATTCAGGTGCTCACCGCCCGGTAGCGCCGCCATCATTTACTCGCGGCCGCCAGAAAAAAGCCGCGGCAAGGCATTGCCCCCCGGATGCCGCCAGCAGTGCGAGGTACGGTACCAGCGGTGCTCGCATCCGCATGTCCGTCCAATACAGCGTGTGCACGGTCAGGAACGCGACGCACAGCAGCAGCCCCCCCAGCCACGGCCACTGCACGATCCGGCGTGTCGAACCGACAATCGCTACCGCGATCAACGCATATATCGCGAGATACCATAGTCCGACCAGCCACCGGAGCGTTGTGACATAACGCTTCTCCGGTTGCGTCGTAGCGTGCGGAACCAGCTGCCAGAAGCGGCCGAGTCGGACGAGACAAGCTCGTACAAATCCCGACGGATCCTCGCGGATGAACCGCCGAGCATAGTCGTACGCCAGTCGATCGTCCGCAAACTCGCCGCGCGGTGCCACGGTTTCCTCATGCTGCGCGGCGCCATCGGGCGATGTCACACGCTCACGATTGGGCGCGGCGAACAGATCGTCCTGTGCCGAGCGGAGCGCGGCGCGGTGGCTCCAGGCGTCGTCCAGTTCCCTGGCGGGCCAGACCGTGCCCCGCTCCCCGCGACGCACGTACTCGTAGAATCGCGGGTTGTTACCGAGCAGGATCGTATAGCCCCCGTGCGACGTAGCGGCGGTGAATTTACCGACTTGGACGTAGTTCCGCGCCGCCCAGGGCAGAAGCACAGCCGCGACTCCGCCCAGGAACACCGCGGCACGCCACCAGCGGAGTGTTCCCGACGCGGGCGTGATGAGCAGCGCCACGAGCAGCAACGCGGCCCAGGGCTGATACGTCGGTCGGCACAGGCAGGCCACTCCCACCAGCAATCCCAATGTCAGGCTGCGTATGCCTTGGGATCGAGCTCGAACAAACTTCGCGACTCGCCCCTCTCTCCCATGCACGGAGAGATTGGGGGAGTCGTTCCTTGGGCGATCCTGGTCGAGATCCACGTCACCGCTGGTTCGTACTTCGGGCGATTCTCGGTCCAGCCAGCCGGTCAGAGCAGCCAGGCAGACGATTGACAACAGGGCAGCCAGTGTCTCGGTCATGAGCTGCGTCGACTGATTCAACAGAATCGGATCCCATGTCGTCGCCAGCGCGGCGAACACCGACCAGCGTCCCAGCGACCAGCGCCTTCCGACTTCGTACACCAGCCCGACCGTGGCCACTCCCCAGATCAGATGCCACACGGCCACGGCGCGAGTCGACAGGCGGTCGCCATCGACCAGAATCGACAACAGCGCGGGATACAGAGGAGGCCGGAACGCGGTCGGTTGCCCGGCCGGCGTAGCGGCCTCTTCCGCCGTGTCCTCGCGAAAAAATGCTCCGTAAGTTCCAGTCGCACGCAGTACCACCGCGATCCGACGATACGCATCCCGGTCGGCATCCAGCCGGGCATGTGCCCCCCACAGCACGGCACCGCGAACGACCAGCGCGGCGGCCAGGACAATCAGCAATTCGTTGCGATGGTTCACATCACGTCGCCGCTGTCCCAGGTTCGGAATACTCGTCGCTGCTCTCGTACCACACGGGTTCCTGCTGGGTCAGGCAATGGAAGGCGCCCAGTCCCCAGACCAGGTCGAGTGCCGGAAGCCCCACGACCTGCCGGCTGGGGAAGCAGCGCGCGAGCACGGCTACGGCCTCGGCATCGGCAGGGTCGTCGAACTGCGGCACAACGACGACGCCATTGGCAATGTAGAAGTTCAGATAACTTGCCGGCAGCCGCTGTCCTTGATAATACTTCGGCCGAGGCAGCGTCACGGGAACGATGGCCAGCGCGCGGCCGTCCTGATCGCTCATCCGGCTCAACTCCTCGCGCGCAGCATGCAGGGGTTCGAAATTGACGTCCGCCGGATCGGGCTCGGCCGCGACCAGCACGACGTTCGGGCTGACGAACCGGGCCAGCTGATCGACGTGGCTGTCGGTGTCGTCACCCGCCAGGCTGCCCTGGCGCAACCAGAGGCACTTCCGAACACCCAGGTAGTCGCGCAGATATTGCTCGATGGCCTCGCGCGTGAGATGCGGATTGCGGTTCGGATGGAGCAGGCACTGCTCGGTTGTCAGCAACGTTCCGCACCCGTTTCCATCGATGGCCCCTCCCTCGAGCACGATGTCGGGGACAAACCGGCGACGATTCTGCAGCGCCGCAATGTGTTGCGGGACGGCATTGTCGGCGTCAAACGGCGGGTACTTGCCTCCCCACGCGTTGTACTCCCAGTCGATCAGTGCCGGGGGCTGATCAGCCGGACCGATCAGAAACGTGGGGCCGTGATCGCGGCACCAAGCATCGTTGGTGCGAATCGGGTGCAAAGTGACCTGCGGTATGTCTCCGACGAACCTTCGGGCCTCGGCCATCACTTCGTCGCCGCCGGCAAGAATATGGACCGACTCATGAGCCGCGATCGTACGCACCATCTCCGCGAACTGCGCCGGTACCGGCTCGAACTTCCCGGGCCACGAGTTGCGATTGTGCGGCCAGGAGACCCACGTAGCGGCATGCGGCTCCCATTCGGCGGGCCAGCGGTAGCCGAGCGCTACCGGTGTCGCCGCGTCTTGCGAGACCGCCGGCTGCCCATGCTCTGCGGAATCCACCGCCGGAGACTCCATCCGACCTTCCGCCAGCGCTGCGTTCGGGTTGCCCGACGAGGGTGGTTCGTGTCCCATGGTGCCTTGCTTTACGGTGTATCGAGAAACCTGCGAGACAGTCCTTCATACGCATCGATGCGGCGGTCGCGCAAAGACGGCCAGTGCGTGCGGACCGTATCGAGCAACGCCAGGTCGCATTCCACCACCAGCGTTTCTTCGGACTCGTGCGATGCCCTCGCCAGAATATTGCCATACGGATCGCAGACAAACGACGCCCCCCAGAACTGCAGCTGCCCCTCGACACCGACGCGATTGGGCGCCGCCACGAACACGCCGTTGGCAATTGCATGGCTACGCATCATGGTTTCCCACGCACCATGCTGACTCGCGCCGTACGTCTCCTTCTCGTCCGGCAACCAGCCGATCGCCGTAGGGTAGAACAAGATCTCCGCGCCGCGCAAGGCCGTCAGCCGTGCTCCTTCGGGAAA
>JBFWYF010000689.1:0-4501 GCA_050186685.1 Pirellulaceae bacterium | reverse complement strand
AGGGGAATATGCGGTGACGGTCCTGGGACGGGAAAGGATTCTGGATTATTTCAGCCGTCGGCACTCGCAGCCGATGGCCATCCTGCGGTTGAACTATGCGACCGAGTTGCGATATGGCGTCCTGGTGGACATCGGTCAAAAGGTATGGAACCGGCAGCCGGTGGATGTCACGATGGGGTACGTCAATGTGATCTGGCAGACCGAAGCGAACGCGATGGCAATCTGCGCTCTGGCCGGTGCGGAAGCACCGGCCCGAATTTACAACATTGCCGGCCCCGAGATTCTGAGGATCCGGGACGTGGCGGAGTCGTTTGGGCGGTGTATGCAGCGCGAGGTTCAGTTGACGGGCGCCGAAGGCGGAGACGCACTGCTGAACAACGCCCACGCGAGTTATGCTCAGCTGGGGACGCCGCGGATTACCGCGGAGCAGATGATCCGGTGTACGGCCGCGTGGATCATGCGTGGGGGAGAAACCTCGCACAAGCCGACGCATTTTGAAAGCCGGGACGGCACCTTCTAGCGTTTTCCCTCATTCCGCGGACCGCCACCGATGACTACGGCTCCACCGACCAACGTCCGTTTCCGCGTCATTGCGGTCTGCTTTCTGATGTCGGCGCTGCTGTACCTGGATCGCTTCTGCGTTTCGTTTGCCGAAGTGTACATCAAGCAGGATCTGGGCCTGTCGGAATATGCCATCAGCGTGATGTTCAGCGCGTTCTTCCTGTCCTACGCGCTGGCTCAACCCGCTTCGGGTTGGCTGGCGGACCGGTTCGGGGGCCGGACGATCTTGACCGTTTATATCGCGGGTTGGTCGCTGTTCACCGCGCTGCTGGGTGCGGCGCAGGGGTTTGCGATGGTGGTCGCCCTGCGTCTCGGACTGGGGTTGGCTCAGGCGGGCGCCTACCCCACGGCGGCGAACCTTGTGGCCAAGTGGGTACCGCTCACGCAGCGTGGCTGGGCTAGCAGTCTGGTTGCTTTAGGCGGCCGCTTAGGCGGAGTCCTATCGCTGTTCGTCACCGGTTACGTCATCTTGTTCTTCGTACCGTTGGAGGTACCGTCGACGTTGCAGGAGCGTGACATTCTGGATGCTGGGCGGCTGGCGTATCAGCTGGTGTACGGTGAGCGTCCCCCGGGCGCAGCCAACGGCGAGGGCGGCCTGCCTGCCGAAATTGGCGGGCGGATCTTGAGCTCGCAGCCAAGCCCGCTGCGCGACGAAATCGAACGCGCGGCACAAGAGTACCGCGACTCCGTGCGGCGTGAGACCGGCGGCGAGAAAATTCGCTCCGCCGAGGCAACTGCGCCGCTGCGCGGCGAACTGGCCCGTGCGCTGAACGACGTCCTGCACCAGCCGGACTTCATTCGCGCGGAAGAACTGCGTGACGTCAAACTCGAAGCCCAGGCGACGCGACTATTGAAGCGAGACGCGGCGAGCCTGTCGAGCAGCGAAGTGGAGCGGAGAAACCGGCTGGTGCTCGAGGCCGTCTATCCGCTGGGCATCAAGAAGGTCTATGGTGCCGGCTGGCGGCATATGATGCTGTTGTACGGGTCCCTGGGCATTCCCGTCACCATCCTGTTCTGGATTATCTGCCGCAACGATCCGCACCAGCATCCGCGCTGTAACGCTGCCGAACGAGCGTTAATCGAACACGGCCGCAGGGGCGATCAGCGCAGCAGTGCGCGGGTGACCGGACTGCCGCTCCGCGCTCTGATTGCCAGTCCGACGATGTGGTGCAACGGCGCAATGCAGTTTTTCACGAACGTGGGGTGGGTGTTTTTCATGACGTATGCGCCGCGTTACTTCATCGAGGTCCATGCCGCGCCGGTGTCCGAGCGGACCTGGATGAGCGCGATTCCGACTATGGCGGCCTGCGGTGGCATGTTCCTCGGCGGCGTGATCACGGACCCGGCCGTGCGTTGGTGGGGGCCTCGCTGGGGACGTTCGCTGCCGATAGCGCTGACACGGTTCGCGGCGGCATTGACGTACTTGCTCTGCCTGCTCGATCCGTCGCCTTGGACCGCCGTGGCGATCCTCGCGATCACCTCGCTGTTTTGTGACCTGGGAATCCCCGCTGTGTGGGCCTTCCAGCAGGATGTCGGCGGGAAATACACCGGATCGGTGCTCGGCTGGGGAACATGTGGGGGAACTTAGGTGCCGTGGTCGGTCCCGCCCTGATCGGCAGTCTGGTGGGAGCCAGTGCGAGCTGGAACCTGGTGTTTGTTGCCTGCTCGATCGCGTTCATCCTGTCGGGTCTGTTTGCGCTGGGCGTCGATGCGAGCCGGCCGCTCGAACGGCCAACACAAACGCCCGACGGCGTGTCCTGAGGCGAGGGTCGCCTGGCTCGTCCGCATCCGCGCGCGGGCCTCACGCTATTCGTCGCTGCGGACGCAATACAGCAGCGGATGCGTGCGGATCAACACCGACTTGCCAGCCACGGCCAACGACGCGAGCGTCTGGCCGAACAACTGGTTCTTGGCCAACTCGCGATACGTGTCGCCCGCCTCCAGCACAGTCGTCACTCCCTCTTGGCTGGTGAAGTACAGTTTGCCATCCGCCACCAAGGGACTGGCGGCATAGTTCCCTTCGATGCGGTGCTGCCAGACCTGGCTGCCGTCGTCGGTGCGCAGGCAAGTGGCCACGCCTAGCGTCGAGACGAAATAGATGCGGTCTCCTACGATCGCGGGCGATGAAATCTCGGGCACCTGGCGCGCATAACGCCACACGACGTGGGATTCCGAGACGTCTCCCGTGCCATCGACGCGCAGCGCCCACAGTTCGGGCTTCAAGTAACCCGTACAGACGAATACGATCCCGTCATGAAAAACAGGACGAGGCACCAGCGCGTGCCCATTGCCAATGCGGGCCCGCCACCACTCGGTACCGTCGATCGGATTGTACGAAACCAGCCACTGTGCAGCAGGCGCCAGGAGCTGTGTCCGTCCTTCGTGGCGGATGATCAACGGCGTGCTGAACGCACGGCGATGTTTGGAATCGGGCACGTTCACGACCGGCCGATCCGTGCGCCAGATCGTCGCTCCGGTGAGCTTGTCCAGCGCCACGACGAACTGCGCGTCCGTCCCGTCGCAGGCCAGAATCAGCAGATTCAGGTACAGCACGGGTGATCCGCCCGGCCCTGTAATGTCGTCAACTGCCAGCCGCTGCTTCCACAGCACCTTGCCGGACGCCATCTCAACACAAACGGTTCCGAAAGAGCCGAAATGGCAATAGAGCCGTTCGCCATCCGTCACCGGCGTGGGCGACGCGTAGCTGTTCCAGGCATGGATCGGTGTCGGATTATCGACCGTGAACAGCTCGAGCCGTCGCAGGATGTGGCCGGTGTCCAAGTCGATTTCCAGTGCCAGCAGCGAAACGGTCGCGTGGGTCTGGAATTCTTCGCTGCCGTAGGGATTCTCGGCCAGGCGACGTTTATTCGCCGCCTCGGGAAGTGCCGTCTCCTCGGCCGACGTCACCCAGATCCGATCGTGCCATACGATCGGCGATGACCAGCCGCGGCCCGGGATGTTGGTCTGCCACACCGGAGGCTCGAGAAATCCGCCCCAGGTGATCGGCAATCCCACACCCGGAGCATGGCCATCGCCACGAGGCCCGCGAAACTCGGGCCAATCGGCGAGCGCTGCGGGCAGCAGACACGCTCCCAGCAACCACGTCAGCCAACCTGGACGCATCTTCGTGAGCATGCGAATTCTCCCGCAGACCAGTTTCGACTACCGAGCGGTGCCATCGCCATGGTATTGCCAGTCGGGACGCGTTCCACCGAGTCGGCGAATGAGATCGTCCCACGGATCCGCAGCAGGATCCGCGACACTCGCGACGCGCACCTCGGTGACGGCTCCCTGGCCAAAGCGAGTCACATCACCGCGCCGAACAAGCACGAGGTCGAGTTGCCGCGCGTGCGCCGAGGCGGGTGCCGCCTGATTCCAGCTACGCCACAGGTAGTCGGCCACGACCTGGCAGACCTCCTCGTCCGGCGATTCCGTTAACCGGCGGAAAAACACTTTCCAGCGGGGATTCGGCATCGCCCACCAGTTCGGAGTTGGCACCGGCAAGGGAACTGCCCTGCCCTGCCCCAGCAGATCGACATGCCGCCCGTCCGCCAATTCGGCACGCGCCTCGAACCAGCCGTTGTATCGAGACGGCACCCAGAACATGTCCCACGTCTGCCGGACCAGAGTAACATGTCCCAGCCAACGTGCTCGCTCCGGCAGCAGAAAGCCCAGCCTAGGCGGATCAAACGTCGCGATGTTCCACACGACGATATAGGCCATGATGCCGGCCAGCGCGAGCGAGCGCAGCTGGCGGGCTGTACGGATCCATGACGTCGCTTGCCGCCGGCGCGGCCAACGTGCCGGTCGACGACTCGCGGCCGGCGCCTCACCCGCTCGCCTGGTCAGCCACGCATCCCAGCTCGTCGTCAGCACGCGCACGCCAGGCAGCATCCAGAAGGACGCCGGCACAAACAGACTCCAAGCCACGATACAGATA